>NZ_QSBB01000074.1:0-1457 GCF_003465595.1 Collinsella sp. AF05-9 | reverse complement strand
GGCTCTGTTAGACCAAGGTTGACATAAAAACGATGTCACCGCGAGGCGGTACCCTTCAATTAACGTCGAAGGAGCGCCCATGGATGCAGACGACCTGGTCATCACCCTCAAGAAGAGCCTGGCGAAGCTCAGCAGGACCGAACGCCGTAAAGCCGTCGAGTTGGTCGGGGACGTCGTCCGCGCCGCCATGTTCGACGATGCGGCGGGAGATGGCTATGAGGTAGAGCGCTGCCCCCGCTGCGGCTCGGTCGCTATCGTCAAGAAGGGCAAGTCCAGGAACGGCGGGCAGCGCTACCTCTGCCGCGACTGCGGCAGGACGTTCTCCGGCTCCACCGACCGGATCCTCGGCACGAGCAAGTTGCCACGCGAGACCTGGATGGCCTATGCCGAGTGCTTCGTCCTCATGCTCCCTCTCCGCGAGTGCGCCGGCCGCTGCGGTGTCTGCCTCAAGACCGCCTACACCATGCGCCACAGGCTCATCGAGTGCCTGAAGGAATATTCGCCCGAGTTCCATGTGGGGCGGGGGCAGGCCTGCGAGCTCGACGAGACGTACTTCCCCGAGTCCTTCAAGGGCAACCATTCAAAGGGCTCCTTCACCCTGCCGAGAAAGGCTCGCCACCGCGGCAAGCAGGTCCGCAGGCGAGGCCTCTCCCGCGAGCAGGTCTGCGTCATGACGGGCGTCAGCGACACGGACGCCACCTTCTTCGAGGTCTCGGGGCGCGGCGTGGTCTCGCGCAGGCGCGCGGCGGAGGCCCTTCGCGGCCGTATCGGCGCGGGCGCGGTCGTCGCCACGGACAAGGCGGCCGCATACATCGACGTGCTGCGCGACCTGAAGGTCGCCTCGCATGAGTCCTATGACTCCAAGGACCGCTCGGAGGGCACCATCAACCGCATCAATACCGTCCATTCGCTCCTCGAATCGTTCATGGCACGCTTCAAGGGCGTGTCCACCAAGCACCTCGCCGCCTACCTCGACTGGTTCCGCTGGTGCCGCACCTTCATGGCGGCGGGTTCGCGCGCGGCGGAGTCCACGGTCGCCCGCCAGCTCGCCAACGGCTCCTGCTCGACCCGCGTCCGCGGCATGTTCGGCCTCGAGCCTCCCCTCATGGACTACTGGGACGGGCGGGCGGCCTAGCGAATTAAAATGGTGGCCACGGAGCAGCGACCGCGGAAGGAGCGGCAATGACATCGAACGTCCCGGCCACCACGATAAGAATCGATCCCGAGGTCAAAAGGGAGGCCGTGGCCGTGCTCGACGAGCTCGGGCTCTCCATGTCGGGCGCCATGAACATATTCCTCAGGGCGGTGATCCGCGAGGGCGGCCTGCCCTTCGACGTCAGGCTGGGATCTTCGGGGAAGGCTGACGGGGAGGGCGAGGACCGCGATGAGCGGGGATAGCCCGATTATTTCCCGGTTCGACGAACAGCCGATCGTGTCAAATGTGGTCTAACAGAGCC
>NZ_QSBB01000073.1:0-1495 GCF_003465595.1 Collinsella sp. AF05-9 | reverse complement strand
GGATGAACGCTGGCGGCGCGCCTAACACATGCAAGTCGAACGGCACCCCCTCTCCGGAGGGAAGCGAGTGGCGAACGGCTGAGTAACACGTGGAGAACCTGCCCCCTCCCCCGGGATAGCCGCCCGAAAGGACGGGTAATACCGGATACCCCGGGGTGCCGCATGGCACCCCGGCTAAAGCCCCGACGGGAGGGGATGGCTCCGCGGCCCATCAGGTAGACGGCGGGGTGACGGCCCACCGTGCCGACAACGGGTAGCCGGGTTGAGAGACCGACCGGCCAGATTGGGACTGAGACACGGCCCAGACTCCTACGGGAGGCAGCAGTGGGGAATCTTGCGCAATGGGGGGAACCCTGACGCAGCGACGCCGCGTGCGGGACGGAGGCCTTCGGGTCGTAAACCGCTTTCAGCAGGGAAGAGTCAAGACTGTACCTGCAGAAGAAGCCCCGGCTAACTACGTGCCAGCAGCCGCGGTAATACGTAGGGGGCGAGCGTTATCCGGATTCATTGGGCGTAAAGCGCGCGTAGGCGGCCCGGCAGGCCGGGGGTCGAAGCGGGGGGCTCAACCCCCCGAAGCCCCCGGAACCTCCGCGGCTTGGGTCCGGTAGGGGAGGGTGGAACACCCGGTGTAGCGGTGGAATGCGCAGATATCGGGTGGAACACCGGTGGCGAAGGCGGCCCTCTGGGCCGAGACCGACGCTGAGGCGCGAAAGCTGGGGGAGCGAACAGGATTAGATACCCTGGTAGTCCCAGCCGTAAACGATGGACGCTAGGTGTGGGGGGACGATCCCCCCGTGCCGCAGCCAACGCATTAAGCGTCCCGCCTGGGGAGTACGGCCGCAAGGCTAAAACTCAAAGGAATTGACGGGGGCCCGCACAAGCAGCGGAGCATGTGGCTTAATTCGAAGCAACGCGAAGAACCTTACCAGGGCTTGACATATGGGTGAAGCGGGGGAGACCCCGTGGCCGAGAGGAGCCCATACAGGTGGTGCATGGCTGTCGTCAGCTCGTGTCGTGAGATGTTGGGTTAAGTCCCGCAACGAGCGCAACCCCCGCCGCGTGTTGCCATCGGGTGATGCCGGGAACCCACGCGGGACCGCCGCCGTCAAGGCGGAGGAGGGCGGGGACGACGTCAAGTCATCATGCCCCTTATGCCCTGGGCTGCACACGTGCTACAATGGCCGGTACAGAGGGATGCCACCCCGCGAGGGGGAGCGGATCCCGGAAAGCCGGCCCCAGTTCGGATTGGGGGCTGCAACCCGCCCCCATGAAGTCGGAGTTGCTAGTAATCGCGGATCAGCATGCCGCGGTGAATGCGTTCCCGGGCCTTGTACACACCGCCCGTCACACCACCCGAGTCGTCTGCACCCGAAGTCGCCGGCCCAACCGCAAGGGGGGAGGCGCCGAAGGTGTGGAGGGTGAGGGGGGTGAAGTCGTAACAAGGTAGCCGTACCGGAAGGTGCGGCTGGATCACCTCCTTTCTAGGGAGATAAAT
>NZ_QSBB01000072.1:0-1506 GCF_003465595.1 Collinsella sp. AF05-9 | reverse complement strand
GGTGGCGCGCGCAGACGTGGTGTAAGAGCGTCCCGAGGTCCGTCGCTGCAAGTCCCGATGTTACTCCTTCTTGAGACCGCGCCTCTCGACTATCTCGTCCACTATCTCCCTGGCGCGCCGCCCGAGCGCGCGGCGCCTCCCCTCTGTCGGGGCCGGCCTGTCCGCGGGCTCGGCGAAGCCCTCGGCGGCCGAGGCCTCGGAGAACACGCGCTGCTGGGACCACTGCCCCTCGGTCTCCATGAGGCTCGCGCACGTCAGGCGCAGCATCGACTCCCTCGAGGGGAAGGACTGCACGACCCTGTAGCGGCGCTTGATCTCGCGGTTGGCGCGCTCCTGGACGTTGTTGGTGCGGAGCTTGGCCCAGTGCGCCCTGGGGAAGGCCGTGAACGCCAGCGCGGAGTCCTCGGCCTGCTCGAAGACCTCGCCGGCCCTGGCGGACACCGACGCCACCCAGGGCGCCGCCTCGGCCCACACGCAGCGCGCGAGGTCGGGGTCGTCCTGGTAGACCGCGGCGTGCACGAGGTCCCTGACGGCCGCCTTGGAGTCCTCGGGCCTGCCCGAGCAGGCGCTCTGGAGGTTGCGCTGCAGGTGCGTCACGCAGCGCTGCCAGGCGCAGCCCTGGAACAGGCGCGAGACGGCGGCCACGAGCCCGGCGTGGCTGTCGGAGACCACGAGGCGAACGCCGGCCAGCCCGCGCTCGCGCAGCCCGCCGAGGAATGCCGCCCAGGAGTCCTCGCTCTCGGTGTCGACCACGTCGCAGCCCAGGAAGTGCTTGCGCCCGTCGGCGCCCAGCCCGATCGCGGTCACGACGCCCTGCGAGACGACCGACGAGCCGACCCTGCAGCTCATGTAGGTAGCGTCGAGCCACAGGTAGCAGCACGGCGTGCCCGACAGGTCGCGGCGGCGGAACTCCGCCACCTCGGCGTCGAGGTCGGAGCAGAGGCTCGAGACCTCCGAGCTCGACAGCGAGGATATGCCCAGCTTGGACGCCACGCGCTCGACCTTGCGGGTGGACACGCCGCATACGTACATCTCCTGCACGATGGCGGCCACCGAGGTGTCGACGCGCGACCATCGCGCGAGCATGCCCTCGGGGTAGTAGGTGCCGTGCCTGAGCTTGGGTATCTCGAGCTCCACGTCGCCCACGGCGGTCTTGAGCGACCTGGGGCGGTAGCCGTTGCGGCTGTTCTCCCTGCCGTCGCTGCGCTCGTTGCGGCTCGCGCCGCACATCTGCTGGGCCTCGGAGTCCATCAGCGCGTTCATCACGCTGCCCAGAACCCTGCACGCGAACTCGCGCGCGTCGCCGCACTCCTGCCAAAGCCTCGCCGCCTCGAGGGCCTCGTCGCGGCCGAGGCGCAGTACACTCTCTTCTTGGGGCATCGCCTTTCCTTCCATTCGTCACCTTCATTACTCCAACGACGAATTCTAGGCGGTGTCCCCTCCCTTTCAAGAAAGGGCGGAGGCGGGGCATGCCCCGCCTCTTACACCACATCTCTGCGCGCTACC
>NZ_QSBB01000071.1:0-1545 GCF_003465595.1 Collinsella sp. AF05-9 | reverse complement strand
CCCCATTACAGTTTGAGTCGTCCGAAAGGGCGGCTCTTTTCCGTTGCACGGTTATACGATTGAGCCGTACCGGTGGTCGCTGGCCGACCGCCCCGGACGGCCGTCAGCCCCTGCCCCGTAGAGGGCCCGGGACGTGTTGCCGCCGGGGCGGGAGGGGCCGCGGGGAACGACTGATAGAGATGTGCCGGGCCCGGACCGGGCCACGGCCGGGTAATGTGGGTGTCGCTTCCGCGGCTAACGGCCGGCTCAAGGGAGAGGATACACCATGCCAGCAGCAGAGACGCCCGTGGCCTACCTGGGGATCGACGTCGGGAAGAGCTCGCACAGCGCGTGCGCGCTCGACGCGGGAGGGGGCGTCGCCTTCAGGGCCGAGCTGGCAAACAGGCCCGACGACATCGACCGGCTGCTCGAGCGGGCCGGCTCCGGCGCGCTGGTCGTCGTCGACCAGAAGCGAAACATCGGCGCACTGGTCCTCGCGCGCGCCCATGCGCATGGGAACCCCTGCGCCTACCTGCCCGGATATGCCGAGAAGCAGGCCCGCGGGATGTTCCCCGGCATCGCGAAGACCGACGCCATCGACGCCGAGGTGATCGCGCGCACCGCGCTCGGCGTGCCCCGCGCCCTCAGACCGGCGCCCGAGGAGCCCGAGGGGACCGCCTCGCTTCGGATCCTGTCGTCGCAGCGCGAGTTCGCGTCGTCCGCCAGGACCCGCGCGAAGAACAGGCTGCGCGCGACCCTGCTCGAGGCCGACCCCGCGCTCGAGGGCGCGGTCGACCCGTCGAGCCGCTGGCAGGTGTCGATGCTGGCCGAGTTCGGCGGGGCCGCCGGGTGCTCGGCCGCCGGCTGGCGCAGGTTCTCGAACGCCGCCAGGCGCGCGGGCGCCCCCGCGGCGGGGGCCAGGAGGCTCTGGGAGGCGCTGCTGGCCTCGTCGCGCTCGGGAAGGCGGCTCCCGGCCGGCGAGGACGTCGCGGTCCGGATACTCGCCCGGGAGATAGCCTCCCTCGACGCCGACATCGAGGAACTCGACTCGCTCGTGGCCGACTCGCTGGCGGGAGACGAGGTCTACGAGTGCCTCCTCACGGTGCCCGGGATCGGCCCCAAGACCGCCGCGGCGCTGGTGACGTCGATCGACATATCCGCGTTCAGGGGGCACGACGAGCTCGCGAGCTATTGCGGCGTGGCGCCGTCAGACAGGCGCTCCGGGAGCAGCATCAGGTCGACGTCGCCGCAGCACGGCGGGAACAGGCAGCTCAAGAACCTGCTCATATTCAGCTGCAACTCCCTCATCGGCACGGACAACAGGTTCGGGAGGTACTACGGGGAGTGCAGGGCGAGGGGGATGAGGCACAGCAAGGCGCTGAAGGCGGTCGCGAGGAAGAGGCTCAAGGTCATTTACGCGATCATGCGCGACGCCGTCCCGTACGCGGCCTAGCGGGCGGCGGGATCAACCAAAGAGGAAACCGAGCGGGGGCGCCTGGCGCCCGGATGCGTCATGCCGAAATGGCGCGAAGCACGCGGTTGACAAAACCATAGAGACACGTCCCA
>NZ_QSBB01000070.1:0-1576 GCF_003465595.1 Collinsella sp. AF05-9 | reverse complement strand
GGGACGTTCCTTTTAATATGAGCAGGACATTGTCAAGAGGCAAAATCGGGCCTGGCCCCAACGATATGGGGTCAGGCCCTCTCCCTATATCAACCCGTCCGCGGCGACCTCGGCGTGTCTTACCGACGCTCGTCTTTGCAGTTTAATATCCGCCCGCGGCGATCTCTCGCTGGGCAATCCGTTGCTGCGGCTGAGGCTTCTACGTCGAACCGACAGTCTGTGCACGCGTGTGGCGCCCTGGGCGCTCGCAGAAAAGGGACCTGAGGTTCGCCTCAACGGCTTCGGATCGAACCGCTTCCGGGGTGACTGGCTTATGTGCGGGGGACCGGCCCCCTACGCCTCCTCGGCCATGAGGCCGACCGCCCACACCCAGCAGGCGAGCTCGCGCGCCGTGGCCACGTTCGCCTTGTTGCCGTGGACCCCGCGCGCGAGCAGCGCCTCCCGCCTCTCGACCAGCCTCCGCACGCCCTTGGCGGCATGCCTGCGGGCGGCCGGGTCCGGGGCCTGGCCCTTGGCGAGGTCCTTCGGCCGCCCCGAGCACGTCAGGTAGTGCCACGCGGCCTCGACCAGCGTCTTCCTCAGGTGCTTGTTGCCGGCCTTGGTGATCGCGCCCCTGCGGTCGCTCTCCCCGCTGGAGTGCTCGGAGGGCGTCAGGCCGACCCACGCCGCGAACGAGCGGGCGTTCCTGAACCTCGAGAACTCGCCGGCCTCGAACACGAGGTCGGCGGCGGAAGCGGTGTCGACGCCCTTGAGGCAGCGCAGGGAGTCGACCCTCTTCCTCCACCTGGGCTTGCGGGCCTCGGCCTCGACGAGCCCCTCGAGCCTCGCCTTCTCCTCCGCCGCCCGCCTGACCGCGTCGACGTAGTAGGCGAGCGCGTCGTTGTCGGCCCCCTCCGCGAACCTAATCGACTCGATCCAGGACCAGTGCGCCCGGGTCCAGTTGCCCTTCCTGCGGCCGGTGGGCGTCCTCTCGTCGAAGACGAGCCCGTGCCTTAGCAGGAACTTGGAGAGCCGCTGCTTCGAGCGCGAGAGGTCGTCCCTCGCGTCCTCGAGCGCCCTGGTCAGGTCGCGGGCGGCCTCGCACTCGTCGTCGGGGACCCACACCTCGACCACGTTGCCGACCGACAGCATGCGGGCGAGGAACTCGGCGTCGTTGCGGTCGTTCTTCCTGCGCCTGTCCGCGCTGGGCTTGATCATCTTCGAGACGGCGCCGACCACGCAGTCGACCCCCAGGCCGGAGAGCCTCTTCTGCAGGTCGAAGCCCGTGACCCCGGACTCGTACACGCACCTGGCCCCGGGGTCCACGGAGCGGACCCACTCCGCGACGGCGCCGGCGTCGTAGCCGAAGGTCGCGGCGCGCACCTCCCCGGTCATGACGTCGAGGGAGACGGCCTTTATCGAGCGGGCGTGGACGTCGAGGCCGACGAAGGTGGTAGTATCGAGCATGGGAGCCCCTTCCATGAATGCGGCGTGGCCGCCGCGGCTGAATTAGACACTCACCATTGTCGGCCTAATCCGCGGTCTTTCATGCAGCAGGGGCTCTCAATGTTTTTATGTCCTGCTCATATCGTCTCTG
>NZ_QSBB01000007.1:0-96717 GCF_003465595.1 Collinsella sp. AF05-9 | reverse complement strand
TCGGAAGGCACGTGCAGACCTTTCGTCATGGCCTCCTACCTTTCTTTCGGGCCTTTCGGCCGAATCTATCAGCGCCCTTCCGTAACGGGCGCTGCTTGCTGACAGCTCTAGTTATATCCAAATTCCACCCGCAATTCCACCTCACCCCCGAACGGTCAACAAAGTGCGATGAACGGTATATCGCATGTGATTCCCCCATGATGCACTTCGGCGCTCTAAAGTACCTTTTCAAAGGTAAACGCTCTTTTTCCTATAAATTATCCCCCATCGCATCTATAAATCCATGATTCAGAATTGCATAGGTAAAACGGTTTTATGTATATAAATGAAGCTAGCCCACGTTTTGGACCGAATTCAATGATATTCAGCTTGCCATCATTCTTATTCACGCATCCTTATCAGTTGAGTGAGAATATTGAACGCTAGCAATAGCGTCGCGAGCGTTCGTTCTATGGCCGGGCATCGTAAGAAATAGGTAAAGATACCGTTCACGCGATACGTCCGTGCCAGCGGTCAACTAAATTGAGACAATAGAATAGAGTTAGGCTATCGTCCCCTGCGGGGACTGAACGGACAGATGCATATGCCGAGCAAAATCGAAAAGAAGCAAAAGGCCGCCAAGCTGCGCAAGCCGCCGCGTGATTTTTCGTATACGCAAAACCGAGAGCTTAGCTGGCTGCGCTTTGACAACCGCGTGCTTGACGAGGCATTCGACGAGACCGTTCCTTTGTTCGAGCGTCTAAAGTTCGTGTCGATCTTCGAGTCCAACCTCGACGAGTTTCTCATGGTGCGCGTGGGCGGCCTGTCCGACCTGGCAGAACTCAAAAAACAGCCTGTGGACAACAAGAGCAATATGACCGCCTCCGAACAGGTCGATGCCGTCATGGTAGAGCTGCCCGGACTCCTTACCCGTTGGGAGTCCATCTTCAAGAGCATCGAGGGCAAACTCGACGCCCTGGGCGTTCACCGCGCTCGCATCGATTCGCTTACGCCCGAGGAGCGCACCTTTGTCACCCGCTACTTCCAGGCCTACGTGTCGCCGGTCATCTCGCCGTTGGTCATTGACCCGCGCCACCCCTTCCCCAACCTGCGCAACGGCGCACTCTATCTAGCTTGCAGACTGGACGGTGTCACGGACGAGGAAAGCCTGCTGGGCCTCATCGAGATTCCCGCCTCGATGAACCGCGTGGTCGAGATTCCCTCGCCCGCCGGCACCTACTCCTACATCTTGCTCGAGGACGTCATTCTTGCCTGCCTGGACAGCTGCTTTGGCTCCTATAAGCCACTCGACCGCGCTCTGATCCGCGTCACCCGCAATGCCGATATCGACCCAGACGGCGAGGGCATCGAGGAGGAAGAGGATTACCGCCAGCACATGAAGCGCATCCTCAAGAAACGCTTGCGCCTGCAGCCGGTGGTGCTCGCGGTCTCGGGGTCGCTCGAGAAGGCGACGCTCAAGACCATCCGCAAGGCGCTCGAGCTTTCGCGCCGCTCTGTCTTTACCTGCGATATCCCGCTCGACCTAGGCTACGTCTTTGGCATTGAGGGCAAGATTCCCGAGCACCTGCGCAACGAGCTGCTCTTTACGCCGTTTAAGCCGCAGCCCAACCCCACTATCGATATGACCCGCTCCATCCGCGAGCAGGTACTTCAGCACGACAAGCTGCTCTTTTATCCCTATGAGGCCATGAACCCCTTCCTGGATCTGGTGCACGAGGCCGCCTACGACCCCGAGTGCATCTCACTGCGCATCACGCTCTACCGCGTGGCCAAGCAGAGCCGCCTGTGCGAGTCGCTGATCGATGCCGCCGAGAACGGCAAAGAGGTCACGGTGCTCATGGAGCTCCGCGCGCGCTTTGACGAGCAGAACAACATCGAGTGGGCCGAGCGCCTGGAAGAGGCCGGCTGCACCGTCATCTACGGCTCCGAGGGCTTTAAGTGCCACTCCAAGATCTGCCAGCTCACCTATCGCGAGGGCATGGCGCTAACGCGCCTGACGCTGCTGGGCACCGGCAACTTTAACGAGAAGACGGCCAAACTCTACAGCGACTTTATGCTCATGACCGCTCACCCCGGCATCGGCGAGGACGCCAACCTGTTCTTCCGCAACCTGTCGCTGGGCAACCTGCGCGGCGATTACCGCTTCCTGGGTGTGGCGCCCGTCGGACTGAAACCGCTCATCATGCGCGGGCTTGACCGCGAGATCCAGCGCGCCCTCGCCGGCGAGCCCGCCCGCGTGTTCTTTAAACTCAACTCGCTCACCGACCGCGAGGTCATCGACAAGATCGCCGAGGCATCGTGCGCAGGAGTCCGCGTGGACATGATCATCCGCGGCATCTCGTGCCTCAAGCCGGGCGTTCCTGGCAAGACCGAGAACGTGCATGTCCGTTCTATCGTCGGACGCTTTTTGGAGCATGCGCGCGTTTACGCCTTTGGCGTGGACTCGGACATGATTTACCTGAGCTCGGCCGACATGATGACACGCAACACCGAGCACCGCGTGGAGATCGCCTTCCCCGTGCTCGACCCCACCTGCCGCGCCCTGGTGCACGAGTACATGAGCATGCAGCTGCGCGACAACGTGAAGGCCCGCAGCCTCACGAGCGACGGCACCTGGGTCCCCGTGGAGCGCGCAGAGGGTGATAAACCCTTCAACTCGCAGGAAGCCCTGCTGGAGCGTGCCTACCGCAACGCCGAGGCCGCGGCCGAGCCCGTCATTGAGGCAAAGCCCGCCCCTGCTCCTAAGCCGCAGCCGGCCACACCCGAGGTTCAGAAGGTCCAGGCGACCGTCATTGAGCCCGAGCCCGCACCTGCACCTCAGCCCGAGCCGCAGGCAGCTAAGCCCGCACCCGAGACGAGCGCCCGTCGCGATAAGCCCGCCGGCAAGACCAAGGCCATCGAGCGCCATCGCCCCGGTCGTGTGCGCATGGGCCTGGGCCTGATCGGCCTGGGTCTTAAGACGCTCATTACTGGCAAGACGAAATAGTCGTTTGTAGAAGCAGTTTGTAGAAGCGCCCCGCATTTGAGGAAAGCCTCGGATGCGGGGCGCTTTTCCCTGCTACCATGGTGCGAGCAACAACACGAATGACAGGCAGGGATATGAAGCTCACTATAGAATCGATGACCTACGGCGCCGACGGGCTGGCGCACGCCGACAACGGCAAGGCCGTCTTTGTGCAGGGCGCCGTGGCAGGCGACACCGTCGAGGCCGAGGTCGTACAGGACGGCAAGTCGTTCATGCGCGCCCGCACGACCGAGATTCTGGAGCCGAGCCCCGATCGCATTCAGCCCCCCTGCCCCTTCGTTGGCATCTGCGGCGGTTGTTCGTGGGGCAATCTCTCACGCACGGCACAGCTCGCCGCCAAGGAGCAAAACCTGCGCTCCACGCTCGAGCGCATCGGCAAGTTCGCTCCTGAGCAGGTCGATGAGTTGGTACAGCCCATCTGCCACACCAAGGACGACTGGGGCTACCGCAATAAAATCGAGCTCGAACCGACCGTCGTCAACGGTCGCGTGCGCCTTGGCATGCACGGTGTCAACCCCAGCAAAATCGTGACCGTCGATGCGTGCCCGCTGTTCGATAAGCGCTTCCCGAAGGCGCTCAAATCGGTCGTCGGCGCACTCAACTATCTAAGCGGCAGCCATGACTTGGGGCTCGAACGCGTGGGCATTCGTGCATCGCGCCGTACCAAGGCACTCGAGGTCGCACTCTGGACGCCTACAGGCTCTTTTCCGCGCTCGCAGGTCTCCCGCGTGCTGGCGGACGCCGCTCATCCCACGAGCATCGTGCGCGTGATGAGCAAGGGCGAAAAGAAGGCCCGCCGTGTCTCCAAGGTCGAAATGCTCGCCGGAGAGGGCTCATGGACCGAGAATATCGCCGAGGGTCAGATGCGCTTGTCTGCCCCGTCTTTTTTCCAGGTCAACACCAAGGGTGCCGAGATTTTGATCGAGCTTGTCATGGAAGCGCTCGACCCGCAAGAAGACGAGCTTGCCGTGGACCTGTACTGCGGCGCCGGAACCTTTACCCTGCCGCTCGCCCGCCGCTGCGACTTCGTCGCCGCCGTCGAGGCCTACGGCCCAGCCGTGCGCGACCTGCGCCGTAACCTGGAGATCAACAAGCTTGATAACGTCGACGTCATTGGCGGAGACGCGGTGCGCGAGTTCCCCGACCAGGATGCCGACGTCTTGGTGGTCGACCCGCCGCGCGCAGGCCTCGCCCCCGAGGCGATCGACCTTATCGCCAGCACGAGTGCTCGCGATGTCGCCTACGTGAGCTGCGACCCGGCCACCCTGGCGCGCGATCTCAAACGCTTTGTCGAAGAAGGCACCTTCTCCCCCGTCAAGATCACGCCAGTCGACCTGTTCCCACAAACCTTCCACTGCGAGACCGTCGTCCACCTTAGGCGCAACTAGCCACTTAATCATTGCTCAGAATAATCATTGGGAAATCGAGCGTGGCAAGCGGAGGTCTTCGGGGTATAAGACGGCTAATTGTATGCCGCCTATGAAAGGAACCCTCATGCCCAGCGTTGCCGTTCTCGCCGCCGATGGCTTTGAAACTATTGAATGCTTGACCATGGTCGATGTCATGCGTCGCGGCGGCGTGCGTGCCACGCTCGTCTCGATCATGCCCACGCGTGAGGTCGTAAGCTCGCTGCAGATCCCCGTGACCTGCGATGCGCTCTTTGATGAGATCAACTTTGACGAGTACGACTGCGTCGTGCTGCCCGGCGGCCTGCCCGGTGCCACCAACCTGCGCGCCGATCAGCGCGTCTGCGACGTGGTCTGCGAGTTCGCCGCGACCAAGCACGTTGCCGCCATCTGCGCCGCCCCGTTTATCCTGGGCGAGCTCGACCTACTCGAGGGGCGCCAGGCCACGTGCTTCCCTGGCTTTGAGAAAAGCTTCCCCGTAGGCGCCTATACCGGCGAGAAGGTTACGCAAGACGGCAACATCATCACCGCCAGCGGCATGGCCCAGTCGCTCCCCTTTGCGCTTGAGCTGCTGCGCACACTCGCCGGCGACAAGGCCGTCGAGAAGGTCGCCGAGGGCATTCAGCTATGATTTTGGCTTCGCAATCACCGCGCCGCATCGAGTTGATGCGCGAGGCAGGCTATGACATTCGCGTGATTCCCGCAGATATCGACGAAACGCCTTTTGATGGCGAGGCCCCGCTTACGCTCGTTGAACGCTTAGCACGCGCCAAAGCCGCCTCCGTTGCCGCCGAGCATGCCGAGCCCAACGAACTGACCGTCGCGGCCGATACTATTGTCACCTTCGATGGTAAGATTCTGGGCAAGCCGGCAACCGAGGACGAGGCGCGCACCATGCTCCGCGAGCTTTCGGGCCGCACGCACCAGGTCGCAACCGGCGTCTGCATCGTTAAGGCAGGCGACACGGCCGCTCCGCATGCCGCCGAGAGCCTGTCGTTTGTCGATGTGACCGACGTGACGTTCTATGAGCTTACCAAAGAGCAGATCGAGCGCTATGTTGCCTCCGGCGAACCCATGGACAAGGCCGGGGCCTACGGCATCCAAGGCACAGGCGGCCGCATGCTTGTGCACGATATTTCGGGTGACTTCTACAACGTGGTGGGCTTGCCCATCGCTCGCGTCGCACGCGCGATTCAAAAACTCTCGTAATTGCATCTGGCGCTGGTTATCCCCCAGCGCCTACAATTTTGCCGTACCGTACGGATCCCGACCGGGCATAAGGCCCGGCGGAAAACCGATAGGAGAAAACATGGACACACTGCTCGAAGCCATCGATGTTTGCAATGTCGATGGCTTTTGCTTTGGCAACTATACGGACGAGGAGGCTGGCACCGGCTGCACCGTAATCGTGGCGCCCGAGGGTGCCACCGGCGGCGTTGACGTTCGCGGCGGTGCTCCAGCATCGCGCGAAACCGACCTGCTGCGACCCGAGAACACCGTCGACAAGGTTCACGCCGTCTGCCTTTCGGGCGGATCGGCCTTTGGCCTCGAGGCTGCAAGCGGCGTCGCTCGCGAACTCGAGAGCCGCGGCATTGGTCTGTCCGTCGGCCCCACGCAGGTGCCCATCGTGTGCTCCAGCTGTATCTTCGACCTTGCCTTTGGCGACCCCACCGTTCGCCCCGACATAGAGGCCGGCATCGCCGCCGTGCGCGAGGCACTCGACAACACCCCCACCACGCTCGAGCAAGGCAATGTGGGCGCCGGCACCGGTGCCACCGTAGGTAAGCTCATGGGCCCTGCCACCTGCATGAAGGCCGGCCTTGGCACTGCCGCCGTGGCGCTCGATCCCGTTAAGGTAGGCGCCGTGGTTTCGGTCAACGCCTGCGGCAACGTTGTCGACCCCCTCACCGGCGAGTGGGTCGCCGGCATGCGCGCCTCAGCCGATAGCGACCAAATCGTCGATATGGAACTCGCAGCCTTTGCCGCCGCCGGATCCATGCAGATGCCGCTCGACCGCACCAACACCACCATCAGCTGCATCGTCACCAACATGGAGCTCACTAAGGCCCAGGCCACCAAGGTCTCCCAAATGGCCGCAGACGCCTACGCACACGCCATCCGTCCCACGCACACCACCAACGACGGCGACACCATCTACACCCTTGCCAGCGGCAAGTTGGGTGCCCAGGCTAGCGCCGCCGCACCCCTAGACCTACTGGGCATGCTCGCCGTAAGGGCCCTGGAAACCGCCATCGTAAACGGAGCCAAAACCGCCAAAACCTCCCACGGCATCCCCGGCGCCGCGAAGTAAACTAGCTCGTCCGGTTGCCCGGTGGGTCTTGGTTATGTTTGCTGCTCTACAGTCCTGGCTCGCACGAAGAGCACATTAAGTGCTCTTCGGCTCGTGCGGAACTCGCGACAAACATGACCAAGACCCACCGGGCAACCTACCAACCAAGTCTTTTCAGCCCAGGCCCATGTGTACCACGCGTCCAAGGTCTTCAAATTCAGCTTGCTGACATAAAGCAAGACATAACAGAGGACCCCTGGTCCTTAACTTGATACGAGTTCCGCACGCAAAGGAGGCGCCAGTGGCGCCTCCGTCTTGCGCAGGACTGTTCGAAGTAGCAAGTTAAGGACCAGGGGTCCCCGTTACCCGAGCGTTTCTGCCCTAGTTGAATTTGAAGATCTTTGAGGCAAGACGGTATAGGCCAAGTGTGGTTTTGTCTCCGGCGCGACCGCGGAGGTTGGTGAAGAAGCCGACCACGCCGTAGCGAGCACGACGATACATGCGCTCATCGTAGGCCTTCAGGTCCGCCCACAGCGTCTTCAGGCGCTCGTCGGCGCAATCCTCGTCGGAAAGCTTGGTGAGCACCGAGCAGATCGCCATCATCATAGTGAAATAACCCATCATGTACGAGCGCAGACGCGACGACTCGACATCGCTGTACAGGTGGTACGACTCCATCATGATACGCGTAACACGGAACTGCTGGTCCAGACGCTTGACCATCGTGGCCTCGTTGACACTCTGGCCCTCGCGACCGATAAAGTAGCGATAGAGGTCGATGTCGGCGTAGTACATGGTCTTGCAACGCGGCAGCGGCACGTAGGCGTAGATGTTGTCCACATAGAACGTGTGCGGCGGCATGGGCAGGTTGGACTCGCGCAGCACATCCGTGCGATAGCACAGGCTGTGCATGAGCAGATTCTGGTCCAAACGGAAATGGCCGATCTGGTCCCAGGTAAAGATCTTTTTTCGAGGCAGGGCAAACTTGTAACCAATGGCCGTATGCGTACCCTCGTAAACCTTCTCGTACACGTAGTTCGAGATAAACAGGTCAACGCGCTGGTCGCGCTCTTCAAAGCCGCGCAGAATCGACAGCATGGTCGAAAGGGCAGCGCCGTCAAGCCAGTCGTCCGAGTCGACAACCTTGTAGTAGGTGCCCTGCGCCTCGCGCAGACCCGAAAGGACGGCAATACCGTGGCCGCCATTCTCCTGGTGCACCGCGCGGATGATTCCAGGATAACGGGCCTCCCACTCGTCGGCCTTGGCTGCCGTCTCATCCTTGGAGCCGTCGTCCACCACGATAATCTCGATATCGGTGGCATAATTGCTCCCCTCCAAGATGGAGGTAATGCAATGGTCCATGTCCTTAGCGGCGTTATACGAGGGAATACCGAATGTTATGACTTTATGCATGGCAGGCGATAATCTCATCCGAAAGATCGAGGGCGGAATTGGTCACGGCATCCATATCGTAGTAACGATACTCGGCCAGACGACCCACCGGGTGGAAGTTTGTCAGGTTCTGGACGCGCTCAAGATAGCGCTCATAGAGCTCACGGTTCTCGGGCTCAAGAATGGCGTAATACGGCGTCTCGCCCGAGCCGGGCGTATAGGCCTTGGAGTACTCCTTCATGATGGTGGTCTTGCCGGGCAGGACCTGACCGGTCATGTTCTTGAACTCGGTGATGCGCGTGTAGTCCTCGCTCGTGGTGTAGTTGACGGTGCCCACGGGCTGGAACTGATCCATATCGAGCGTCTCGAACTTCATGTCGAGCGTGCGGTACGGCAGCGCGCCCAGGTCGAGGTTGAACAGCTCATCGAGCGGACCGGTATAAACGATCTCGCCGCCGTAGACCTTGCCACCGATCTTGACGGTGGTCTCGTCGATCTCAAAGAGATCGCGGGCGTCCACATCGCAGAACACGTCGATCAGGTCGTGGTCGAGCATATGCTCGAACAGCGCCGTGTAGCCGTCCTGCGGCATACCCTGGAAGGGAGCCTGCGGGAAATAGCGGTCATCGTCGCCCACAAAGACGGGAACGCGACCGGTGATCGAGGGATCGATCTGGTCGGGCGTCTGGCCCCACTGCTTCATGGTGTAATGCAAAAAGACGTTCTCGTAGACGTAATCGGCGACCTCGGCCAAGTCGGGGTCGTTCTTCTTACGCAGCTCCATAATGGGCACCTTGACATCCTTGCCAAAGGTCTCCACGAGCTTCTGATACAGCTCCTCGCCGCGCTCATCACCAAAGGCGAGCTTGAGACTCGCATGGTTGAAGGGCACGGGCATAAGGGTACCGTTGATGTTGGCGAGCACCTTGTGCTGATAATCCGTCCACTTGGTAAAGCGCGACAGGAAATTGTGCACGCGCTCGTTAAAGGTGTGATAGATATGCGGACCGTACTCGTGGATCAGGATTCCGGCCTCGTCAGTGCAGTCATAGGCATTGCCCGCAATGTGGCTACGGCGCTCCAAAACGGCAACACGATAGCCGATAGTCTCGGCAAGACGGCGGGCGCAAACGGCACCGGCATATCCAGCACCGACGACAATCATGTCGTACGCGCCGGCGTTAAAGCCTTCAGGCAGGCCTGAGGTAATCTGCATCGATACTCCTTGTCAAAAGCCACGGGCTCGTTAGCTGGGCTTTTCTCGAACATTCTTCGAGACATATTTATCAGAGCGATTATAGCGCTAATGCGTCCTATAATGAGCTTGCCACACAAGGAAAGCTCAAGCACAGCGGCGAACATAATTGAAAGGTAGACCCGCTAGCAGCGGGTTTATTCGTGAACAGCCGGGCGCCTGGAGCTTAGCGAAACGCTTGTAAGGAGTAACATGAGCGATTTCCTAAACCGTATGAAGTCTGCCGCCAAGGCCGACCTTAAGACCATCGTCCTGCCCGAGGGCGAGGATCCGCGCACCATCGTCGCGGCCAACAAGATCATCGAGGAAGGCCTGGCCAACATCGTCATCCTGGGCGATCCCAACGAGATCAACGTTCCCGGCGCCACCGTCATCGACCCGCGCAATGCCGAGAAGCACGAGGAGTACGCACAGAAGTTTGCCGAGCTCCGCGCCAAGAAGGGCGTTACCATCGAGCAGGCTCGCGCCCAGGTGATGGACGCCACCTACTTTGGCACCATGATGGTCAAGATGGGCGACGCCGACGGCCTGGTCTCCGGCGCCTGCCACTCCACCGCCGACACCCTGCGCCCCGCGCTTCAGATCCTCAAGACCGCCCCGGGCACCAAGCTGGTCTCGGCCTTCTTCGTGATGTGCACCGACACCCCGCAGTTCGGCACCGACGGCACGCTGATCTTCGCCGACTGCGGCCTCAACATCAACCCGTCCTCCGACGAGCTCTCCGAGATCGCCATCGCCTCCGCTCACTCCTGGTCCACCTTCATGGGCAATGTTGAGCCGCACGTGGCCATGCTCTCCTACTCCACCATGGGCTCCGCCGGTGGCGAGGTCGCCAAGAAGGTCCAGGAGGCCGTGAAGTTCTGCAAGGAGAAGGCACCCGAGCTCGCCATCGACGGCGACCTGCAGCTCGATGCTGCTATCGTCCCCACCGTCGCCCAGCTCAAGGCTCCCGGCTCCTCCGTTGCCGGCAAGGCCAACGTGCTCGTGTTCCCCGACCTCGAGGCCGGCAACATCGGCTACAAGCTGGTTCAGCGCTTCGCTGGTGCCGACGCCTACGGCCCCATCCTGCAGGGCATCGCCAAGCCGGTTAACGACCTTTCGCGCGGCTGTTCTGCCGACGACATCGTGGGTGTCGTAGCCATCACCGCCGTCCAGGCTCAGATGGCTGAGTAGCGGACGCACTCGCCCGAAGGCCGTACGGGCTAACCCCTGAAAACGTCCTCGACCAATGAAACGCCCCCGTTCTGCTCCTTCGGAGCTACGAACGGGGGCGTTTCTGGTGCGGAATGTTTTCAGGGGTTAGCCCGTACGGCCTTCTACTGCCACGAAGCATTCAGAGCATCTGGAGTGGACGGCGGCTTGGCTACGAGCTGGGGCTGAGGATCTGAATGGATGGGTGTCATTGCTGGGAGCGCAGGCGTTACTGGTGATGATCACTTTGGGACTGGAATTTTCGCCTGCTAGCAAAAAGGCCTCCTGAGCTGCTGCTCAGGAGGCCTTTCGTTCAATCGCAAGCGAACGCACTAGTTATTCGCGGTCAGACGCTCGACGTCGTGGGC
Source organism: Collinsella sp. AF05-9 (assembly GCF_003465595.1). NCBI lineage: Bacteria > Bacillati > Actinomycetota > Coriobacteriia > Coriobacteriales > Coriobacteriaceae > Collinsella > Collinsella sp. AF05-9. The sequence continues at coordinate 85,790 of NZ_QSBB01000007.1, read as the reverse complement.
GATCATGTATTCCTCGTCGGTGGGGATGACCATGACCGTGACGGAAGAGCCGGCGGCGCTGATGACCTGCGGGCCGTTACCCACGGCCTCGCGGTTCTTGTTGTTGTCGATGCGCACGCCCAGCCACTCGAAGCAGTCGCAGAAAGCCTTGCGGATCGACCAGTCGTTCTCGCCAATGCCGGCGGTAAAGGTAATGGTGTCCACGCCCGCCATTGAAGCGATCATGGAGCCGGCCTGCTGCATGGCCTTGTAGGCGAACATATCGAAGGCAAGCAGGCAGCGCTCGTCGCCCTCGGAGGCGCGCGTACGGATGTCACGGGCGTCGTTGGAGATGCCCGAGATGGCAAGCAGACCAGACTGCTTGTTCATCATGTCATCGACTTCCTGGTAGCTGTAGCCGCCCTCGCGCTGCAGGTAGCACACGGTAGCCGGGTCAATGGAACCACAACGGGTGCCCATCATCAGGCCGTCGAGCGGCGTGAGGCCCATCGTGGTATCGCGGCATACACCGTCCTCGATGGCGGCGAGCGAAGCGCCGTTGCCCAGATGACACGAAAGCAGACGGTGGCAGCGCGAACCCAAGATCTCCTTGGCCATCATCCACTCATAGCGGTGGCTTGTGCCGTGGGCGCCGTACTTGCGCACGTGATACTTGTCACGCACGTCCTTGGGCAGGGCGTAGGTGTAGGCGACCTCGGGCATAGTCATGTGGAACGAGGTGTCGAAGACGGCCACGTTGGGCAGCTCCGGATACTTCTCGCGACAATACTCGATTGCCGCTGCCTCGCCGTAGTTGTGTAGCGGGGCAAGCGGTGCCACCTCGAGGATCTTAGCCATGACCTCATCGTCAACGACCGCGGAATCGTCAAAGTACCAGCCACCCTGAACAATACGATGCCCAATGCCATCGATCGTAAAGTCGGTCTTCTCGAGCTCTTCGAGCACGCGTGCGATAGCCGAACGGTGATCCGGGAAGGGGGCCTCCTCGGTTTGCTTGGCGCCACCGTTCTCGGAGTGGCCAAAGATGCCCACGTCCGAACCGATACGTTCGCAGTTGCCCTTGGCGAAAACCTCGCGGGTATCGGTATCCAAAAGCTGATATTTAAGGCTTGAGCTACCGGCGTTGACAACAAGTACGTTCATGAGACTCCTTTGCAGTGCGATACGGTCGGCGCAGACCCCTTAAGGCGGCCGCATGTTAATAAGAAGTTATCACAACTTAATAAATAACTATCAGGCATATCGCCCAACGAGCACAAAAGAGGGGCCGAACGGCGCTCGGTCGTCCAGCCCCTCCCCTTTTGCAATTACTTGCCGTTGACGATGCGCTCGACGTCGGAAGCGATCATGAACTCCTCGTCCGTGGGGATAACGAAAATCTTAACCTTGGAATCCTTGGCAGACAGGCACCATGCGCCGTCACCACGCAGGGCGTTGCGGGCATGATCCATCTTGACGCCCATAAAGGCCAGGCGGTCGGCCACGCCGGCGCGGACGGCAGGAGCGTGCTCACCGATGCCGGCAGTGAAGACCAGGGTGTCCATACCGCACATGGAGGTGGCCATCTCGGCAGCCTTGGCGGCAATCTTGTAGACGAACATATCGAAGGCAAGCTGGGCCTCGGGGTCACCGGCGGCGGCGAGCTCCTCGACGTTGCGGCAGTCGTTGGTCTTGCCGCCGGTCACAGCCAAAAGGCCGGACTTCTTGTTCATCATCTCGTCGACCTCGTCGAAGGTGTAGCCGCCCTCGCGCTGCAGGTAGCACACGGTAGCCGGGTCGATGGAGCCGCAGCGGGTGCCCATCATAACGCCGTCGAGCGGCGTCAAGCCCATGGTGGTGTCCATGCACTTGCCGTCCTCGATGGCGCACAGGGAAGCGCCGGAGCCGATATGGCACACGACGACCTTGCGGGCCTCGCCGTTGGTCATCTCGGCGACCTTCTTGGAGATGTAACGGTAGCTGGTGCCGTGGGCGCCGTACTTACGGATGTGCAGCTTGTCGCAGACGTCCTTGGGCAGGGCGTAAGTCTTGGCGACCTCGGGCATGTTGAAGTGGAAAGCGGTGTCGTAAACCGTGACGTTGGGCAGGTCGGGATACTGCTCCAGGCAGTACTCGATAACGTTGGCCTCGGGGTTGTTGTGCAGCGGGGCGAGCGGAGCGACCTCGCGGATCTTGGCGAGGACATCCTCGTCGACGAGGGAGGAATCGCCAAAGTACCAACCGCCCTGAACGATACGGTGGCCGATACCCTCAATCTTGACGCCGTTGGCCTCGAGGTCCTTCAGGACAACCTCGATGGCGACCTTGTGGTCGGGGAACTCGATGTTCTCGGTCACCTTCTTGGAGCCGTTGGCAGCATGGGTGAAAGTGCCGCCGGTAAAGCAGACGCGCTCGCAGGAGCCCTTTGCGGACACCTTATGGGACTTGGTATCGATGACCTGATACTTAAGGGTCGAAGATCCTGCGTTGACGACCAGAACGTTCATGTGTCTCCCTACTAACAGGCGGTGTGGCGCCGCCAGGTTACATACGCTTCAATAATAAACCCAAACGCCCTCGCGCTCGGGTTTATTGCGTTGATATATAAGTTATCGGTGCCTAAATACTCATGTCCTCTGGCTTGTAAGACGAAATAACGCGGGGATATACACAAGGGAAGAAATCCCGAGCGCGACAAGCAATATGACTCGAATGCCCGCGATGCCGCTCAACGCAGCGTTGAACAGATAGAAAAGGATGGCACCCACCGCCACCATCTGGCTTTGAACCGAAATCAGTGAACAGCGCATCGAAGGATCGGCTGCTTTTTGAAAAATTGAGTATTTAATTGGAGCAAATAACGAGTACGCGACCGTCTGCAGCACATAGAACACGGGCAGCAAATAAACCGGAGTTAAGGGAATCAAAAACAGAGCTGTCAGGAAAAGACGCACGATGCCGCAAATACGCGCAAAGCGGCCCTTGTCGACATGAGCAATCGCACAGGGCACAATAAGTCCCATGGAGGCCGAGGCAAGGAGCTGAACCGCAATGGTCACACCCGAAGCGACGGCATTCATTCCGCGACCCGCAAGCAGCAGTGAGAAAAAGTCTTCCAGGGCGACAAAAGCAAATGCCTGAGAACAGTCCATGATGAACGCTGAACGAAGAATGCCATTACCCGCAATAGCGGCACCGATCATCTTCGGGCTAATCCCATGTTCAGGTGTCGTCGCAGTGCCCCCTCTTCGCATCTCAGGAATGCAGACAACGACAACCAACGTCAACACCATTGCGATGATATCTGCCGAAAGACCAATGAGATATGCACCGACGGACGAAATGAAACCGCCCACGCAAGCGGAGATGGCATAAGAGGCATAGAAAACAAATCGCTCAACGACATTAAGTCTTACGAGCTGGTCCTGAGAGACGCTGTCAATGTAAATCGCTTCGATGGATCCGCTCACACACGCAACGGCAAAACCCTTGAGAGCGAACGCACCGATTAAAAGCAGGGGAGAACGGACGAGAAGCAGGGCGGCGTAGTATCCAAGCATTCCCACGACGCCAACGAGACCGCTTGTCTTTCGTCCAAACCTATCAGCAATATAGCCAGTGGGAACTTCGAGGATGAACTTGCTCACTTGATATGCAATCATCATGCTAGAAATCGCCACCATCGAGAATCCGACGAATTCAAGGTAAACCGTCAGAAAATACAAAATGGTGCTGAAGTTCGACAGAAAAACGAACGTCATATAAAGCAAAACCGTACGGTTTTTCATGCTCCGCCCTCCAAGAGTCAGCAATCTAAATCGGAATCTTGGAAAAGCATGAGGGCAAAGCTGTCAGCTATGTGTTGCAAGGCGTCAATAATCACTTGACGTCTCGAAGCCAATTAATCTCACGAAGCAAGATGACGCAATAGGTGCAGAAAAACCGTCTGGTGTCGATCGGTCCAGGAGTTTTGCCGATAGCAGAAGTAGATGGGCAAGACTACGTCATGCGAGGCTTCAATGGAGCACTCGCTCACTTCCGATCCATCTGATGCGAGAGAAGAGCCAGAAAAACCCAATATCAATCCCCCGGCTTGAAGAAACTCAGCCTGCGCTCTGTTTCCGTATTCGACGTCGCGGAAGCGGAAATTAACCAGCTGAGCTTCGGGGCATTGATTGATTGCATTGAGACAGGGCGACAAATTAATGGGAACAGCTAACCTGCCGCCCAGTAACTCACGAACGGTCATAGCGCCCACAGATTGATGACCCGCTGGGCACGAAAGAACCTTGAGCTCCTTTTCACCCAAGTATTTCGAAGAAAGGACACTGTTCCTTGGTTCCTCAAATGAGATGGCCGCATCCGAAATGCCAAGCACAAGTGATTCAAAGCATGTAGCCGTTGGCTGATGCCACACATCAAGGTGAATCTGAGGGTGCGAGCTTTCAAACGAGTCGTACCAGTTTTCGGAAAAGAGACGCCCCCGCCCTTGAAGGCAGGGGGCGTAAAGACGGAAGTGGCCGTCGGGCGAGACGCCGTCGTCCCTCGATTGGGCGTACTTTTTAAGATCGTCGACTTGTGCCAGGATCACGCGTGCACGACGCGCAAATTCTCTGCCCGCCGGAGACAAAACAGCCTCCCCCGCCGATCGGTCGAGCAAAACAATCTGATACTCAGATTCCAACTTTTTGATTGCCGACGAAACGGCCTGCGGACTCACATGAACGGCGCGAGCTGCTTTGCGCACGCCGCCATAGTTCGCTACCGCTTGAAGGTATTCGAGTTGAGAAAGCTGCATAGATTACTCCAAAGGCAGCCAAGTCGACGGGCTACGTGTCCTCAGATGAGGTTCTCGCCCAGGTTCTTGCCGCCGAGGACATGCATGTGGAAGTGCATGACGGTCTGGCCGGCGTTGACACCCTTGTTGGAAATGACGCGGAAACCGTCCTCCAGACCCTTGGCCTTGGCGACCTCCTGGACGGCGTGGGCCATGGCGCCCATGGTCTCGGCGGGCACGTTGTCGGCGATGTCGCTGTAGTGCTTCTTGGGGATCACGAGCGTGTGGACCGGCGCCTGGGGGTTAAGGTCGTCGAACGCGATGACCTGGTCGTCCTCGTAGACGACGGTCGAGGGGATATCGTGGTTGGCAATTTTGCAGAAGATGCAATCACACATGGTTGTTCCTTTCTCACAGACCAAGGTAATTATATTTGGTCGGAATGGTTAGAACGAAAGGTTGTCGTCGGTGTTGGCGGCCTCGCCGTCGGCGAGTACGTCGTTGCCGTCGACGTCCTTAAGGAGCACCGAGACCTTCTGCTCGGCATCGGACAAGCGGGTGCGCAGGCTCTTGAGGAGCTCGACGCCGCGGGTGTAGCTCTCAAGCGACTCCTCAAGCTCCATATCGCCCGACTCCAGGCTGCGGATGATGAGCTCCAGCTCCTGTGAGGCCTGCTTGTACGTAAGCTGCTCGACCGGGGTCTTCTCTGCCATAACTGTTTCCTTTCCTAAGGGTCTATCACTGTGAAACGCGGTCTACTCGACCGCGTTGACGGTTGCCGACACGTTGCCGTCTGCCATGCGCACGCGGATGGCGTCGCCGGGCTTAAAGGTCTTGGCGCTCGTAGCAACCCCATCATCGCCGTACGCGATGGAGTAACCGCGGGCAAGTACCTTAAGCGGCGACAGGGCATCGAGCGAAGCCGCCGCACGGCCCAGGTCGGACGCTGGCTTGCTGAGCATCGTGCGCCCCTGATGCTCTAGACGGGAGCTTGCGAGCATGAGAGCATGGCGCTTGCCATCAAGCCCTGAGGTGCTTGCGATCAAGCGCTCGGGCAGACGCTCGAAGTTGGAACGAAAGGACCCGACCGAACGCGTTATGGCGCCAGACAGACGATCGGCCGTCAGGGCAAGCTCCGATTCGCGACGCTCGACCATAAATGTGGGGTCGTTGAGGCACGGGCGACACGCAGCCGCATCGAGCGCATCGCCCAAGCGAGCCGTATAGGTATCCCAGGCACGGCGACCGCGCTGATCGAGCATTTCCAGATCGACCTGATCCGACCCTATCATCGAAGCCATCGCGGCGCCCAGACGCTGATGGCGCGTCTCGAGCACGTCTGCCAACTCCGTCATAGCCGGCGCCACCGATTCTGCCGCTGCCGTGGGCGTGGAGGCGCGACGGTCGCTCACCATATCGCAGATCGAGGTATCGGGCTCATGCCCAATACCCGTCACCACGGGCACGGGACAGGCTGCCACCGCGCGGGCAAGCTCCTCGTCATTAAAGGTCATGAGGTCCTCAAAGGAACCGCCGCCGCGCACCAGCAAAATACAGTCGGGCGCCGGCGTAATGGAAGCGGCGCGGCGCAAGCCCTCAATGAGCTCGGCCGGCGCACCCTCGCCTTGAACCTTGGCGCCCACGCAAACGAGCTCGACGAGCGGGTTGCGACGACGCAATGTACGCTTGACGTCGTCGATTACGGCACCCGAAAGCGAGGTGACGACCGCCACGCGCGAGCAAAACACCGGGATGCGGCGCTTGCGCGCTTCGTCCATCAGGCCCTCTCGGCGTAGCTTTTCGGCCAGTTGCGCCACTTGTTGACGCAGCAGACCCTCCCCCGCCAGCGAAAACGAGCGAGCGACAAAGCTCATGCGGCCCGTGGCCTTATAGAGATTGAAGCTGCCCTTAAAGCTCACCTGCATGCCGTCACGCAGATCGAAGGTACGCTTGAGATAGGCGCCCTTCCAGATGATACAGTCGACGGCGGCCGAGTCGTCTTTAATCTGGAAGTAGCAGTGGCCGCTTCGGGCATTGGGACCACGGAAACCCGTGACCTCGCCCAGGACGGTCAGTTGCGGAATAGCATCGAGCGCACCGGCGGCGATCTCTACCGCCTGGCTCACGCTGAGCTCTTTACGCTCTTGCTCGTCCGAACCGTCGAACTCGGCGGAAACGGCATTGCCGGTTAGATTCCAGCCTGCCACGCAGCCCCCTTTCGTCATCGTGCACAAGGGCTCCGGCCCCGCGCAAATTCAAGTCCAACACATAGTACAGCGCCGCGGGGACACAAATCCCCGCGGCGCCCAACGACCCAATTTGTTATCGGTTGGAGTTTCTGTTGTAGCGAGCCATAAGATAGAGCAGCTGAATAATCGAGGTGAGCGCCGCAGCCACATAGGTAAGCGCGGCGGCCGTCAGCACCTTCTTGGCACCGTTGACCTGTTTGGAGCTCATGCCCGACTGCTCGATATACGCCACGGCGCGGCGGCTGGCGTCAATCTCGACCGGCAGCGTAACGAGCTGGAACAGCACGCTAAACGAGAAGAAGATCAGCGCGAGGGTCGTGAGTCCCGCGATGTTCATGAACAAGCCCATGAGCAGCACGATGGTCCAGGTGTTCTGGGTAAAGTTGACGACCGGCACGAGGGCGGTACGTACCTTCATCATGGCATAGCCGCTTTGACGCTGCGCGGCATGGCCTGCCTCGTGACAAGCGACAGCAACGCTTGCGACCGAACCGCCCGAACGGTTGGAATCCGACAGATACAGGTTGTTGTCCTGCGGGTTGTAATGGTCAGTGAGCTCACCGGCGACGCCCTTGATACCCACGGCACTGCAGCCGTTCGCGTCGAGCATGCGGCGAGCGACCCTGGCGCCCGTGTCGCCGTCCGAGCGAACCTTGGACCACGTCTTGTACGTCGAATTGATATAGCTCTGCGCGGCAAGGCCAAGCACCGTGCAGACAAGAACAACCAGCAGGTACAGCGGGTCGATACCAAAGCCGTATCCATAGTAATAAGGCATGCGAATTCCTCCGAATCGAGTTACACGTTGGAGGCATTCTACCCACTCGCCCAGCAGGCAAGTCAGCATCGATGTTTAGGCATTGTCAGCGAAAACGGCCGAGAGCGAGCAAGGTGACGTGAAAGAGAAGCGACGCGTACTTTGGTACGCGAGCGACGATTGAACGTCAGATTGCCGCTCTCGGCCGTTTGCAGCGTCGAGCTGTTACGCGGTTTGGTAAAACCGCGTAACTTTATAGCTATAGCAATTCAATTTTGCCATCTTTGACCGTCAACCCCATATTGCCCGAGAGCAGATCGTCCAGGCGCGAGCCCACAAGCTCAAAGCGCCAGCCTTCGCGCAGGGGACTCTGCTCGGGATGCTCAATATAGTCGGCCAGGTCATCGCGCGAGGCAATGACCGAGGTCGCTACGCCCGAGCGCTCGGCAACCAAGCGAATAAGCGCATACATAAGGTCGGTCACGCTCTCCAACTCCGGCGAAATCTGGCGATGCCCGCGCACCATGAGCGGCAGGCGGTCGTGCGGGCAGCTCGCGCCGCGTTTGATGGCCATGAGCGCGCCGTCCACGTCGCGCTCCCCCAGCTGATCGGTGCCGCGGATGCTGCGGAACTCCTCGACGCGCACGGGATTGCGCTTGACGAGCGCCAGCAGCGTATCGTCGGACATGACCCACTTGCGCGGGATGTTGCGGCGCTCGGCGCGGTCCTCGCGCCAGGCGGCGAGCTCGCGCGCAATGCCCAGCTGATGGCGGCTGCACGAGTTGATGCGCTTGACCTTGCGGAATGCCTCGTGACGATCGGCGCGATAATGCGACCCGTCGGCCAGCGGACGCAACTCGTCGAGCACCCAGTCCACCCGGCCCAGCTCGCGCAGGCGACTCATCATCTCGGTATAGGCAACAATCAGGTACTTGACGTCATCGATCGCGTACTCGATCTGTTTGTCGGTCAGCGGGCGGCGCGACCAATCGGTCAGTGACTCGGTCTTGGGCAATGAGACACCGCAAAACGTCTGCACGAGCGCGCCGTAGGAAATCTGCTGGCGCTCGCCCAAAAAGGCGGCGGCCACCTGCGTGTCAAAAATGGGACGCGGCAGCACGCCCACGGTATGAAGCATAACCTCCATATCCTGCGAGCAGGCGTGAAATACCTTGGTCACGCTCTCATCGCCCATAAGCTCGGCCAGCGGCGATAGGTCGTCGATCACCAGAGGATCGACCGCGACGCTCTCGGCAGGGGTGGCAATCTGAACCAAGCACAGGCGCGGGTGGAACGTGCGCTCGCGCAAAAACTCGGTATCGACGGCAATCGCGTCGAACTCGCGGGCGCGCTGACAAAAGTCGAGCAGAGCCTGATGTGTGGAAATGTACATATCAACCCATCGAATAAGGTTAGGCCCGAAAAACACGGGTAGGATATCGGCATTGCCCTACAACTATACTCGGTTAGTCACAGAACGGGAACGTAAGTATGCGCTGCCTTATCATCCACAACCCGGCATCGGGCCCCAGCTCAGATGAAATCTACGCGTTCACGCACGCCCTCGCGCAGGGCGGCGACGAGGTCGTGATGCGTTTTATCGGCGATGGCATGGAACCCGAGGACGCCGTGGCAGACGTGCGCGAGTTTGATCGCGTGGTGATTTCGGGCGGCGACGGCACCGTCTCCAACGTGCTCGACCAGATGCGCGGATGCGGCGTCCCCACGCTCGTCTTCCCCTCCGGCACGGCCTGCCTGTTCTTCAACAACATCGGCAATGCCCCCGAGGCCGCGGCGCTCGCCAAGGCCTGCCGCGTCGGCCGCACCGTCAAGGCGGATATGGGTGAGCTCTTTTGGCTCGACGAGAACGGCAACGAAAAGCGCCACGGCTTCATCATCATCGCCGGCTCTGGCTACGACGCCGAGATCATGATGAAGGCCGCCCCCACCAAAAACGACATCGGCGAGATCGCCTACTTCCTATCCGCGCTCGCCACGCCCAACCCCACGGTGGCGCACTTTACAATTGAGCATGACGGCATTGTCGAGGAGCTCGATGGCATCTGCTGCATGGCCGGCAACACCTCGGTCATCCAAAACGACATCAACCTGTTCCCCGACTGTCGCATGAACGACGGCATGGTCGATATCGCAGTCATCGAGCCCGTAAAAACCGTGCAGCTCCTCCCGACCGTGATCACCGCCGCGCTCGACCCCGCCGGCAAGGTGCTCGGCCGTCCGCAGTTTAAGATCATCCAGACCAAAGAAGCCAAGATCACCTGCACCCCGTCGCTGGGCATGCAGTTCGATGGCGAAATCATCTCCAGCAACTCGGGCGTCTTTGGAGCCCGCGCACTTCCGCAATGCCTCGACCTCATCGTCGACGAATTCTCCCCACTCGGAAAATAGGAGGACCCCATGAACGACAATCCCCTGCTCGGCTTTATCGTCATCGTTTTGGCCATGCTCATCGGCTATGCGATTAACGTTATCCACCGCCGGAAGAAGTAATTCCACATTGGTATGATATTCATCCAATCATCGTCTCCCCCGTTGTTTATGCATTTGCCAAACAGCGGGGGATTTTTCTTTGCGCCCCGTGCAAGGTGCTTTATTCAGGTAGAGTAATTGCAGGGTGCCTTTATTTAAGTAAAGCTACATAATGAGTATTCTTATCCGTTCATCGCATATTTTAGGACGCTCATCGAGTATTTCATCGAAATAGATGAATACTCTTTAGACTTCCTATAGGCTAATAGATGTATTTATTAGCTGAGATTCCACATAGCTTTGCGGGGTCTCAACAGTTGGGAGGGATTATGAGGTTTACTCATCCCGTCAACACGCTCAAGAAGCTTGGCTGCGGCCTCGCATTCGGAGCTGCGGCCATTATGGCCATGCCGACCTCGGCGCTCGCTTGCACCCAGATCTACATGGGCAGCAAACTCACGGCGGACGGCAACACGTACTACGGCCGCGCAGAGGACTTTAGCCCGCGCTATATCAAGCACTTTGGCATTGAGCCTGCGCACAAGGACGGCAGCGAGTATAGCTCGCTCGAATCCGGCTTTGAGTACAAGTCCAAGGGCGCGACCTACCGCTACACCTTCGTTCGCGACAACCCCTCTCAGTGGGAAGATCGCTATGACGCTTATTCCGAGGCTGGCATCAACGAGAAGGGCGTCTCCTGCTCTGCCACGCTGAGCACCTCCTACAACGAGAAGGCTGAGGAGGCCGACCCCATTACCGAGGAGACCGGCATCGGTGAGTACAATTACGCCAGCGTCATCCTGGGCGAGAGTGCCACGGCCCGCGAGGGCGTCGAGCTCCTCGGTAGCCTGGTCGACGAGCAGGGCATCTGCACCAACGACCAGGTCATCATCGCCGACAACAACGAGACCTGGCTGTTCGCCGGACTTTCTGGCCATCAGTGGATTGCCATGAAGCTCACCGACGACATCGCCTCGGTCAACCCCAACATCGGCAACCTTAACTACAAGGTCAACCTCGACGACACCGAGAACTGCCTCCACTCCAAGGACATTCAGACCATGCCCGAAGAAAAGGGCTTTGCCAAGTACTTCGAGGACGGCCAGTTCGACGTTGCCCAGACCTACGGTGAGGAAATTAGCGATAAGGCCATGCATTCTTGGTCTCGCTATATCCAGGGCCGCGATTATTTCATGGCTCCGCTTGCCGAGGGCACCGACTACGAGATCGTTAAGGACGAGCGCGAAGATGCTCGTGCCACGACCGGCGCCCTGGTCCACGAGATGCAGCCGCTGTTCTTCCAGCCCGGCAAGTCCGACTGGAACACCTTTGAGATGATCCGCAGCTTTGCTACTCGTGGCGAGAATGTCGCCGGCCTCAACGCCAACACCGACGGTGCCTATGCCATCGGCTCCAACCGTAACACCGAGATCCACACCTTCCAGATCCGTCAGGGCATGGACCCCGAGATCGCGACCATCCAGTGGGAGATGCTCTCCAACGCCGAGTTCTCCGTCGCTATTCCCTTCTACTCCGCACTGCTCACCGAGGTCAGCCCCTACTTCAGCGATCAGGATGTCTCCTTCGATCACTGTGAAGAGGAAGACGTCGTGAACAACGAGGAGCCCAAGAACTCCATCAATTACGTCCTCATGGACATCAACACGCTCGCCGAGGAGAACCGCGACAACTGCGCCACCGGCGTCCGCGCCTATCTCGACGCTCTGCAGAAGGAGCTCATCGAGCAGAACCTGACCGTCGACGAGGCCATGCAAGCTGCCGAGGGCACCGAGGCCCGCACCGCCCTGGCCAACAAGGCTGGCAAAGCCGCGACCAAGAACACCTACGTCAAGTGCAAGGCCATGCTCGAGGAGATGCGCGATTACCTCAAGAAGGGCGACTTCTCCGAGAAGTTCGTCCCGAGTGACTACGATGCCGACAACGACTGCCTGGTCGAGTCCATCACCTACGCCGACGAGGCCCTCTCCGATGAGGACGTTGCCGAGCCCGAGGTTAAGGAAGAGGCAACCGAGGAGAAGTCCGAGGGCAACAACATGGCCGCCATGGCTGTTGGTGCCGTCGTCATCATCGGTGTCTGCGGCTTCGTGCTCTATCGTCGCAAGAAGGCCTAAGACCCTCACGTTCTAAAGGAGGGCGAGACAGCGTGAGCGGCCTTGCCCTCCTAGCCCGTCATCTGGCCGGCGGGAAACGCCGCTGAAATCTTTTCAAAAAAGATTTCCCTGCACATATATCGCTGTGCTATAGTGCAGCGCAACAGCAACTAGGTGTGACCGCGCCACGGCATCACGAAAGGAGTCACCAACATGAAGAACACGATGAAGTCTCTCAACAACTGGTGGTGGCGTGATGCGAATACGATCGGTCGACAGTGAGTCCCTCACGCCTGTTTTTGCGCTCTAGGTGATTGGAAGGCCTCCGGTTTCGACCGGGGGCCTTTTTCCATCTCGAGCCCGATCGCATTCGCATCACGCGCCTCCGCTTTCTTCTCTTGCACTTCCCCTCCGAAAGGATTTTCACCATGTCTCAGAACACCACCACCGCCCAGCCCCGCACCGTCCAGACCGCCGACCGCGGTAAGCTCGATATCCGTGCCCTTGTCCTGCTCGCCATCCTCCTTGCCGCCGGCTTCATTCTCAACTTCACCGTCGGCAAGGCTATCTCCAGCATCTCGGGCGGCATGATTAGCCCCGAGTTCATCATCTCGGCCTTCTGCCTCACCATCCTGGTCGTTCGCCCCAACATTGGTCAGGCGCTCGTCATCGGCCTTATCTCGGCCGCCGTGATCCAGATCACCACCACCTCGCCGTTTGTCGATTTTGCCGCCGAGGGCATTGCCGCCATGCTCATGGCTGTCATTGTCAACGCTGCTACAAAGGGCGGCCAGGTTAAGCCTGCCGTCGCCATCATCGCAACGTTCGTGACCACCTTTGTCTCGGGCGTCATCTTCATGGTCATCAAGATGGCCATGCTCGGCGTGGTGGGCGAGCTCGCCGCAGCCATGCTGCCCGTTGTCGCCATGACCGCCGTGTTTAACGCTATTCTGGTCGGCGCCCTCTATCTGCCCATCCAGAAGTCCCTTAGGCTCAACTAACCCGCTCGGCTTTACGAGCCACCCCATCTTGGCGTTCATTCGTCGCTCGCGTACCCAAGTACGCTTCGCTCCTCTTTCGCGCCAACCTGGGGCCCCTCGCAAAGCCGTCTCCGTGCTCCACCACCAAAGACTGTCCCAGACAACTAGCTCTTGGGGACGTTCTTAAACGACTAGTCATGTAAGAACGTCCCCAATGACTCTGAAAGGTATCCATGGAAACGATCATCAACGTCGACGATGTCTCGTTCTCCTATGGCACGCAGACCGAGCAGGCACTTAAGCATATCTCGCTCGGCGTGAACAAAGGAGATTTTATCGGCATTATCGGTCCTTCGGGCGCCGGCAAGTCTACACTTGCCGCCTGTCTGTCGGGAGCCGTACCCCACCATTACACCGGCACGTTCTTTGGCTCCGTCACTGTCGACGGCAACGACACCTGTGAAGTTACGCTCACCGATGTGTCGCAGATCGTCGGCAGCGTGCTGCAGGACATCGACACGCAGATGGTCGCCTCGGTCGTCGAGGACGAGATGCTTTTTGGCCTGGAGAACTTTGGCGTTCCCCACGACCAGATCGAGCAACGTGTGAGCGAGACGCTCGAGACCGTCGGCATCAGCGACCTGCGCGACCGCGAGATCGCCACGCTTTCGGGCGGCCAAAAGCAAAAGGTTGCCATCGCCGCCATCCTCGCCATGCGTCCGCGCGTGCTCGTGCTCGACGAACCCACCGCGGCGCTCGACCCCGCCAGCTCCACGCTGGTCTTCGAGACCCTGCGTGAGGCCAACCGCGCACTCGGCATCACCATCGTCGTCGTTGAGCAAAAAGTCGCCCTGCTTTCGGAGTATTGCAACCGCGTGCTCGTGCTCAATCATGGCGAAATCGCGCTACAGGGCGAGCCGCACGAAGTCTTCGCACACTCCGATGAGCTCCGCGCCATCGGCGTCGATTGCCCGCGTGTCACGCGCATTTTCAACAGCCTCGAGGTCGATGGCCTGGCCAGCGGCACTCCCTGTTTGGATGTTGATGAGGCCGAGCGCCTGATTTCGGGCATCGTCGACCCCGCACACGCGAGCAGTGACATTCAGGCACCCGCCGGCTCACCGCACGCACCGTCGTTGCGCCCGCACGCCAGGGACGCCGAGCCCGTGCTCACCTTCGATCACGTTGAGTTTGCCTATCCCAATGGCGGCGCTGCCGTCCACGACCTCAACCTGACCCTCTATCCCGGCGAGCTCGTGGGCATCGTCGGCCAAAACGGCGCCGGCAAGACCACGCTCACCAAGCTGCTCACGGGCCTGCTTAAGCCCGCCTCGGGCAGCGTGCGTGTCACGGGACTGGATACCGCAGCCGTTCCCACGAGCCGCATCGCCCGCGAAGTCGCAACCCTCTTCCAAAACCCCGACCGCCAGATCTGCAAGGACACTGTGCTCGACGAGGTCGCCTTTGGCCTGGAGCTTGCCGGCATCGACCGTGCCGAGGCGCTACGTCGCGCCCAGCTCGTCATCGACCGCTTTGGCTTGCCGGCCGACGAGGCGCCCTTCTCGCTCTCGCGCGGTCAGCGCCAGATGGTGGCACTCGCCTCCGTCGTGGTCGTAGAGCCCAAAATCGTGGTGCTCGACGAGCCCACGAGCGGCCTTGACTACCGTGAGTGCATGACCGTCATGGAAACCGTGCGCACCATGGCCGAGCGCGGCTGCGCCGTCATCATGGTCTGCCACGACATGGAAGTCGTATCCGACTTTGCCGAGCGCATCGTGGTGATGGCCGACGGCCGCATCCTCGAGCGCGGCTGCACGCACGAGCTGTTCTCGAACTGCGAGCTCATGCAGCGAGCCTACGTTGAGCCACCCCAGGTCATAGAGCTTTCTCGTCGCCTGGCATCCTCCGTCTCTCCCGCCTTTGCACAGGTGAGCGAGGTCACCGATATCGTTCGCATTACCGAGGAGATGGTCCACCGTGGTTAACGTCATCGACTATATGCCGGGCGATACACTGCTGCACCGCTTGAACCCGGTCGTCAAACTGGGCCTTGCCGCCGCCATCATCATCGGCATCTTCCTGTCCGATACCTACGTGGCTCTGTTGGGCTTTTTGGCGCTCACCCTTGCACTGGGCGCCTACGCCGGCGTCGTCGACCGTCTGCTCTCACTACTCAAGCTGCTGATTCCGCTCGCGCTTATCATGCTGGTGCTTCAGCTGGCCTTTATGCGCGACGGCAACGTGGTGTGGGGCTTTATCACCGACACGGGCCTCATTACCGGATCGAAGGCCTGCCTACGCCTGTTGGGCGTGGCGCTGCCACTCATCCTCATGCTTATGGTGACCAAGCTCAACGACCTCGCCAACGCCTGCGTCGAGGTGCTGCACGTGCCATATCACTATGCCTTCACCTTTACCACGGCACTGCGCTTTGTGCCGGTATTTGGCCAGGAAATGAACGCCATCATGGAGGCGCAGACTGCACGCGGCGTCGAATACGACACTAAGAATCCCGTCAAGAAACTCAAACTCATGCTGCCGCTGTGCGTGCCACTGCTTATTTCGAGTGTGGGCAAGACCGATGCCACCGCACTTGCTGCCGAGCAGCGCGGCTTCTACCTGCGCACGCGCGCGAGTTCGTATAAGCGCTACCCCATCAAAAGCCTGGATATCGCCGTACTCATCGTCAGCATCGCCCTCATCGCCATCGGCTTCCTGTTCTAGTTCGCCACCGACAGCAACCGCCCAACGCAAAAGGCCTCGGCTCGCACCAAACGAGCCGAGGCCTTTATTGTTTCACCAGATAAAACCTACCAAAATTAACCTGTCCCTTTTTGACGGGTGGGACTGCGGACAAAAAGTTGGACCATCAGGTCCGGTTTGGAGTCCGCATGACATACAGTAGAGCCGTAGTGGAGAGGGCCGGGGAGCTACGCCGCTCCGGGCTCTCGTGCAGGGAGATAGCCCGGGAGCTCGACGGGCCGAGCAAGAGCGCCGTCGCGCGCTGGACGAGGGCCGGGGCCGCGGGCGGAACCGTCGGGAGGGCGGTCGCGAAGATGGATCTGCCGAAGGTCGTCGGGGACGGTCCGGTGTACCCCGACATCGACCCGGACGACAAGGACGCCCTGATAGAGCGCCTCGTCCTGGAGAACGCCGTCCTCAGGGCGGTGAACGACGTTTTAAAAGCCGCGAGCCTCGACGGGATGTCGAACAGGGAGAAGACCCTGGTGATAGACCGCCTGAGGCCGTGCGGGAAGTGGTCCTTGAGAGAACTCACGAGTTCCTTGGGGATATCAAAGAGCTCCTATGAGTACCAGCGCCGCGCGATCGCGAGGCCCGACCGGCTCGCGCCCCTGCGCGCGCTCGTGCGCAGGATCTTCACCGAGGACGGTGAGGGGGCGCGGGGGTACCGCTTCGTGACGTGTTAGCGCTACTGTAAAAACAACCATTTTGACCAACGCTCAACAACCAATCACGCCAACGCAATCCCGCCATTTGCGCCAACGCATTTTCACCATTTCCACCAACGCCGGGGCTTACGCTTCGATCGACAAGCGAACGATGCTTTCGGGAGGAGCGGGCCGTGGCGGAGAAGAACCTGATCGGAGAGTTGGACATGTACAGGGAAGCGGGCATAAAGCCCAACTTCAGCGACATAGCGAAGCGCTACGGCAAGGACAGGCACACCGTGGCGTCGTACTGGAGGGCCGAGGGCGGGCGGCCCCACGACGGGCGCGGCGACAGGGCGGGCTCGTTCGACGCGCACATCGAGGAGGTGGCCGCCAAGGCGCAGCTGCCGGGAGTCACCAAGAAGGGCATCCACGAGTGGCTGCTGCACAGGTATCCCGGCGAGGACCTGGCCGGCTACAACGCCTTCACCCAGTTCATGCGCAAGAACGGCATCGCCGTCGGGGCCTCCGGCGGCCCGGAGCCGCACCCGCGCTTCGAGACGCCGCCCGGACTGCAGCTGCAGTTCGACTGGAAGGAGTCCGTCAAGATGGCGAACCGCGACGGAGAGCTGTTCGAGTTCAACGTGTTCGCGGCGACGCTGGGCCATTCCCGCAGGCACATATTCATCCGGTCGAGGACCAGGACGACCGACGACCTGGTCAGGTGCATGTACGCCACGATCGCGAGGCTCGGCGGCGTGCCGCGCGAGTGGGTCACGGACAACATGTCCGCCCTGGTGACGGTCAAGGGCGGCAGGCGCCTCAAGGTCCAGCGCGCATACGAGTTCGCCAAGGCCGCCGGCTTCGAGCTGAAGCTGTGCCGCCCGCGCAGCCCCCAGACGAAGGGCAAGGTCGAGTCGTCGAACCGCTTCCTGTCGCGGCTCATGGCCTACCAGGGCGACTTCGACGGCTGGGACGACATCGACGAGATCGTCGCGCGGATCGAGGACGCCAGCAACTCCGAGCCCAACGAGACCACGGGGCTGCCGCCCTCCGCGCTGTTCATGGAGGAGAAGGACGCGCTGCTGCCCGTCGGCAACCTGCGCGCCCTCGAGGAGGCGATGGGCGACGTGGTGCGCGTGGCCAGGGTGCCGGCCACGATGCTGGTGAGCGCGCACGGCGAGCCCATGTCGGTGCCCGGGCGCTGCATCGGCAGGCCCGCCCGCATCGTCTGCATGCCCGGCGGCGCGATGGACTGCTACGTCGGCGGCGAGCTGGTGGCCACGCACGTGGCGGGCGGGCCGGCCTACGACCCGGCGCACTACGCCGAGGCCATGGCCGGCAAGCGGTGGTTCGGCGACGCCGCCGGCGACATCGAGGCGGCCGCCGCGGCCAACCTCGGCCTGCTCGACTCGATAGGGGGCTCGCTGTGAGCGCCGCCGTGCAGGCCAGCCCCCTCAACCGCCTGGCGGCCAACCTCGAGGAGCTGGGGCTCGAGGGCATGGCGTCGTCGGTGCCCGAGTACGTCAGGCTCGTCGCCGACGGGAGGAAGGGCCTGGTCGAAGCCATGCTCGAGCTCACCGACGCCCAGATAGCCCTCAAGCGGCGCGCCGACGACGAGCGCCGCACGAGGATGGCCAACTTCCCCTACATAAAGACGCTGGCCGACTTCGACTGGGGCTTCCAGCCGAGCGTGCCGCGCGGGCTGGTCGAGCAGCTGGCCACGCTCGAGTTCATCGACCGCGGCGACAACGTCGTGCTCGTCGGCAGCCCGGGCGTCGGCAAGACCCACCTGTCGATAGCCATAGGCCACGAGGCGGTGATGGCCCGCAAGCAGGTGTACTTCGCCGACTGCTCGAGGCTGGTCGAGGACCTCAAGCACGCCTCGGCGAAGGAGGCGCTGGCGCGCAGGATGCGGTTCTACGAGCACTGCAGCCTGCTGATAATAGACGAGCTCGGCTACCTCGACATCGGCAAGGAGGGTGCCGACCTGCTGTTCCAGCTGGTCAACAGGCGCTACGCGCTCAAGCGGTCGACCATCGTCACGACCAACGTGCCGGTGGGCAGGTGGGGCGACGTGTTCGGCAGCAACGTCACGGCCTCGGCGGTGGCCGACAGGCTTTGCCACCATTGCGCGATGATCAAGATAACGGGACGGTCGTACCGCCTGAAGGACGTATCCATCGGCGGTGAGGACGGGAAGGAGGAGGGCGCCTAGACGCCGAAAGCGGCGCATCCGCGTTGGCGAATCCGGCACATCCGCGTTGGCGCGATTGGCGAAAATACGTTGGTGAAAATGGTGAAAATTATATTGACGCTAACATGACGGCGCGCCTGCGCGAGCTCGACGAGCCCGTGCGCGCCTCGGAGAAGGTCGTCCTCCGCATCATGCGCGAGGAGGGCCTGGTCCCCAGGTGGATGAGGAGGAAGAGGAGGCCCTACAGCTCCTATGCGGGCGAGCCGACGCCGGCCCCGCCGAACCTCGTGCGCCGCGACTTCCGCTCGGCCCTGCCGAACTTCCTGTGGCTCACCGACATCACCGAGTTCAGGCTGCCCTCCGGCAGGAAGGTCTACCTGTCGGCCATCAGGGACTGCTTCGACTCCTCGGTCGTGGCGTGGAGGGCCGGCGAGAGACCGGACGCCGCGCTCGCCAACTCGACGCTCGAGGACGCCTGCGCCCGGCTGGCGCCCGGCGAGCGCCCCGTCATCCACTCCGACCGCGGCGGCCACTACCGCTGGCCCGGCTGGATCTCGATCTGCGAGGACAACGACCTCACCAGGAGCATGTCCGCCAAGGGCTGCAGCCCGGACAACGCCGCGATGGAGGGCTTCTTCGGCCTGCTCAAGAGGGAGTTCTGGCACGGCAGGGACTGGTCGGGCTGGGCCCCCGCCCGCTTCATCGAGGAGCTCGGGGCCTGGATCGGCCGCTACAATACGGAGAGGCGCAGCGATGCGCTCGGCGGCCGCACGCCGGCCGAGTTCCGCGCCGCGCTGGGAAGGGCCGCGTAGCGGTCCAAGAAATCGTCCGCAGTCCCGGTCGGAAGCTAGAGGCGGTAGGGGACGCCGCTGCGGATGATGGACTCGCGCACCAGGACATCCATCGCATCGAGGGTGATCTCGGGCATCTCGCGATACTTCTGCAACACCGAAAGCTCCGTGCAGGCCAGGATGACGCGGTCGCAGCCGCTACGGGCGAACTCCCACATCACGCGGTCGAACTTATCCATATCGGGCTCGCGCCCGGCCTTCACATCGTCGTAGATGAGCGACATCACGTCGGCCTGACGTTTTTCGCTGGGATAGACGACCTCAACGCCCGCGGTCCCGCATTCGCGCCCATAGACGCCTGCGCCCACGGTACCGTCGGTGCCCATGATGCCGATCTTGCGCACCGGCTCGGCCGGCATGCTCAGGTTTGGATCGAACTCGCACTCCCCCATCACCGCGCCGGCCAGAGCATAGCGCACCGACTCGCGCGGCATGTGGATAATCGGCACCTTCGTAAACGACTGGATCTGGTCGTAGAAGTAGTGTGACGTGTTGCAGGGAATCGCTATGTGCGCGCAGCCCAGCGACTCGAGTGCCTGGGCACACTCCTTCATGGTCGCCAGCAGCTCGGTATGCTCACCGGTCTTGATGGCCAGCGTGCGGTCGGGCATGGTCGACTTGGAAAGCACCACCATGTCGATATGCTCCTGGTCGCACGTAGCCGCCGTATGGCGTACTACCTGGTCGTAGTAATACGACGTGGCCTCGGCGCCCATGCCGCCGATAACTCCCAGCTTTTCCATCGCCGCCTCCTTGGTGACGCCCACGCAATTGCGCGTATCATACCCGCGCCCGCCCGATACATACCGGACGGGCGCCACGCTCGTCTACTTGTAATACGTCTTGAACAGCTTATAGTGACGCAGCTTGGTGTGCCACATGCGCAACCAGCGGTTAAAGACAAAGTCTCCCTTCATAAACGAGGGATCGGCGCCCTTGCCCTCCTTGGCAAGACGATGTACCTTCGCGCGCAGCTCGGGAGCCTTGACGTACTTGTCGACGACGCCCATGGGAACGACCATCCACAGCGCCTCGTCCTGCGCCGTCACAAACTCCGGCTCAAACGGGCGATTGAACACATACTCGTCCACCACGTACTTGGCAACGTTAAAGCCGCTGTTGGTTACGTAGTAGTTGCTGCGGCCCTGACGGGTGTTGAAGTCAAAGAACTTAAACGAGCCATCGCGCTCGTCATACTTGACGTCAAAGTTGGAATAACCCACAAAGTGAAGGTCCTCGAGCAGCTTGCGCACGCCACTCATAAGCTCATCATTGGGCTCGGTGATGATGCAGGCGTGATTACCGACGCCATGGGGCTGATGCTCCTCGAGCAGCACGTGACCCAAGCACATCATGCGAACCTTGCCGTTGCGATCGGAATAGCTGGTAAGCACACGCATGTACTCGTCGTTGCCGGGCACGCGATCCTGCAAAATCAGGTCATCGGTGTAGCCACTGGCATAGGAATCGCGGATAACCTGCTCCAGCTCGGCGCGGTCGGCAATCTCATAAGCCTTCTTCTGACCCTCGAACTCATGCTGCCACCACATGATGCCGTCGGAAGGCTTCAGGATCATCGGGTAGGGGAAGTCAATCTGGTCGAGCACCTCGGCAGGCGCCTCTCCTTGCGCGTTGAGCATCTGCGCAGTAAAGGTAAACGTATGCGGATAGGGCACACCGTGCTTCTCGCACAGCTCGTAGAAGATCTCCTTCTTCTGGCACTGCTCAAGCATGCTATAGGGCGCGTAAGGCGCAACGATGTTATCCGCCAGCTCGTTGGCATCCTTGGCCTGAGCCACCAGGGCAACATAGTTATCGCCGCAGCCCATCAGGACAATCGTCTTGTCGGCATGTGCCCGAGCGATACCGTTGACGGTCTTAAGCATCACGGGCATAGTGTCGATATCCACGTTAGGCGTGTAGTCGATAATCTGGCTGCGATACGCAGGGCCCGTCTGATACTTGCCAAAGACCAGGCTCTTGACCTGATACTCCTCGTAGAAGGCGCGCGCCACCGAATACGCGTTGATGTCGCCGCCGAGCAGCACGGGAATAAACTCGCGCTCTGTAAACTGCAATGCCATGGAAACTTCCTATCATGAACTGCCCACACGACGGGCGGTCTTTGTGCAACTGATTTATTCTAGCGTGCCGAGCCGCCGGCACCCAAAGCTCCACCGTATCTATGGCAAACGAGGCGAAACAGCCTGGCAACTCCCCCGACACCCATGCCGGGCATTGACGTCGCCAAGTCTCATTTCTTGCCGCCGATTGCATCTTTCCCCACGTGAGGCGACTTTTGATAAACAAAAACCCTCTCGGACAGGGTTCCGTAACGTTAAAGTTGAACTCTATGGTTTCTCAACAATTCACTATAACTGCAGGTCAAAGCCAAAGCCTCAAGTTCAACTTGACCCTTTAGAACCTTTAAGGTTCAAGTTGAGGTCGAAAGCAGTAGTAGAATACAGCTCGACCAATAACCTACGATTGATTGCAGAGGGACTGGATGCAGCATTCGAATCATCGCACCGCAGCGCTCATCGCGTCGAAGCCGGCTCGTATCATCACGAGCGCCGCGCTCGCCGTCGCGCTGACGGCCACGCCGATGCTCTCCCCCGTCGCGGCCTATGCCGCCTCGCAGGCAACGCAGGATCAGCTTTCCGCCGCCCAGAAAAAAATCGAGGACGCTACGAGCGCCTACAACGACGCTCGAACCAAGCTCGAGGATCTGCAAAAGCAGATCGACTCCAATGAGGCGAACATCGATAAGATTGAGGCCGAGCTACCCGAGCAGCAGGCCAAGGCAAGCTCCGCCATGCGCGATCTGTATAAGTACCAGAAGGGCACCAGCCCCATCGTGAGCTTCCTGGTAAACACGCAGAGCTTGGGTGACTTTATCACCACCTGCAAATACACCAACCAGATTACGAGCTCGAGCGTCGACGAGATCGAAGAGCTTAACAAGATGCAAACCGAGCTCGAGCAGAACAAAACCGAGCTCGATCAGGCCAAGTCTCAGCTCGAGGGCGAGCAAAAGAATGCCGAGGACGCGCTAGCCCAGGCACAGCAGCTCCGCAGCGAGGCGCAGGCAAAGGCTGAGCAGGAAAATGCCGCCGAACTGGCTAAGCTCGAGGCCGACAAAGCTGCTGCCGCCGAGAAGATCTCGGGTACCGGCGTGAGTGGCAATAACTCCAGCAGTCAGGCCACCAACTCCAACACCACCATCGACACCACGGTGAACAACTCCAACAGCGGCAATTCCGATTACGACTCGTTTATTAACGAGTGGACGAGCCGCATCGACAACTACCTCGCCGGCTCCCCTATGGCAGGCCAGGGCTATAACTTTGCCGTCGCCGCCTGGAACACCGGCGTCGATCCCCGTTGGTCCCCCGCTATCGCCTGCATCGAGAGCAGTAAGGGCCTCTATTGCGCCGGCTCCTATAACGCCTGGGGCTGGAGTGCCCGCGGCGGTGGCTGGCGTAGCTTTGGCAGCTGGAGCGAGGCTGTCTCCGCCCACGTTGCTTACCTGGGCGCCAACTATGGCTCCACGCTTACCCCGGCAGCCGCCAAGAAGTACTGCCCGCCCACGTGGCAGGACTGGTACAACAAGGTCGCCAATCAAATGAACCGTATTTAAGTGCAACTGCAAAGGGGCCCCAAGCGGGGCCCCTTTTCGATTATCTAAGAGACGACACCGGTCGCATTGCCGATAACAACGACGACGCACATGACGGCAAACATAAACCCGAGCGCCTTGAACCATAGTTCGACAAAAGCACTCCCCCGATACCGATCGAGCACGGGAAAGCGACGCCGAAGCCTGCGGCGGTCGAGCATGCCAAACGTAATAAGCAGCACCAAGCCATCGACCATAAAGAAATACTCAAGTGCCAAAAACCACGTTGGATAGTTTCTGTTTTCGCCCGTCGGCGTAAATACCGCAAAATGGCTGCCCATCAGCAGCAACAATGTTGTCGCATAGACGCATCCGTTCCATATGCGCCCCACGGGCTCGGGGATACGCGAGAGCAGACGCGCGCATTTGGACGTCACGGGGGAGACGATCGAACGCCGGTTTGCAGAAGCCGGAAGCGTGAGGGCAACCGGCTGCTGTACCCGCTGCACCTGCGACGCCACGACCCGGGGCACACTGACAGCAGAAAAGGTCGCGGGCGACGGTGCAGGGAGACATAGCTCATACGCCGCACGCGCAGCATGCCCCAGCGCCTTTGCGCTCGCAAAGCGCTTAGCCGGATCGAGCGCCATCGCCATGCAAACCGCATCGGCAAGCGGGGTTGGCATACCGTGCGACTCGCATTGCTCACGTATGTCCCGCCCCGGTTTGGGGTCAGTTCCCGTCAGGCAAAAGAACAGCAGCGCGCCAAGCGCGTAAATATCGCTCCGGACGCTCGTCTGCCCAAACCCAAACTGCTCGGGCGGCGCATAAGAACGCGTGCCAAATTTGACGGTGTCGGCATCGGCGCCATCGCGCCAAACGCGCGCGATTCCCAGGTCGATAATCACCAGCGAGGAAAAGGTCATGCCGGCATCGGCCGCATACCTCACGCCCGATACAATGATGTTCGAGGGTTTAAGGTCGCGGTGGATTACCGGTACCTCCGGCTCCCCCGCAGCTGCAAAACCAGCATGCAGCTCGCCCACCGCTTCACACAAAACGGGATACAGCCCGCGGGCATAATCGGGCGTCGCCCCCAAGCGTCCCACCAACGCCTCGAGTGTCTCGCCTTCGACATACTCCATCACCACGTCGAGCTCGTCGCCCACACGGCGGCAATCGACGATTCGGGGCAAGTGCTCAAAACGACGACCGGCGCGCTGGGCCGCAAACAGGCGCTCATAAGCTCCGCCAATCTGCACCGAAGCATCGATGCGCTTGCGGACAAAGGGGCCGAGAGACCCGCCACCAGAGCCCTCAAAATAGACGAGTTCGGTCGTCTCGACATCCGAGAGCTTGAGCACGCGCTCCACACGATAGCTGTCATCGCGGTCGAGCGACGCCAAATGCTCGACAAGCGAAGCAGTCAGCTCGTCATCGGAATATGTTGGGCTCTGAGTATCCATAGCGTTCATCATAACGCAGGGTGCGGACACCCCATGTTGTCCGCACCCCGTTCGTTTGCATGGTTGTTCTGGTGACACAACCGACTCAGCCATCGGCCACTAACTCACAGTTTCCTCGCCAAAGCGATACAGTTCTTCATTGACCTTTTGGAGGCTACAGCCACGGTCGATGCAAAAGATAATGATTGCATCGCGACGGTCCTTGCAGTTGAGGACGCTCACTCCGGCAGCCGTCAGGGCGCGGTTGGTCTCTTTCATCGACAGCGCCATTGCAAAGGCAATCTGCAGCACCTTATTGCGGCTCGGATTGCGCGAGCCGGTAAAGATCTGATAGCCAAAGGTCTCGTTGAGGTCGGCCATACGCACCACGCGCGAACGCTCGAGCCCCTTCTCTTGCAGCAACTGCTTTAAGTAATCCGAAAGCGACGGGGCGGCAAAGTCGTGCTTCTTGATATAGCCATCGATACTCGGCGCATCAAGAAGCTCGTTGAGCAACTCGTCCGTCAGCTTTTTATCGGGCACGCGGCCTCACCTCCCATACGGCGCAACGGTAGCGACATGTTAGGCCAGCACCCAGCTTGCAGCGGCAGACTTATCAAACACGTTGGCAAAATAGAGAGCCTTCTTGATGTCACCATCAAAGTAGATATTGCCCGCCACGGAGCCACCGGCGGCAAGGGTACCAGACTGCAGCTCATCGGAACCCTCGCTGTAATAACCCTGGTTCTGCTGCGCACCGTTGGCGTCCTCGCCCTTCCAGTCGTAGATATTGTAATCTGCGCCCTCATCGCCATTGTTGACGTACGTGACGTGAATGCCCGTCATGGTCGAACCGTCATAATTTGTGAGGCCGGGCTGAACGGAATCGACGACGACGGAAAGGCCAGCAGTCGTGGTCACCGTCGTGCCAACAGCCAGGTCAGTCGTAGGCTGTTCTTCCTTCTTCGTCTCTTCCTTCTTGACGCCATCGCCGGCATCCTCGGCGACGGTCGCCTTATCGCTACCGCAACCGGCAAGAAGACTGGCAGTCCCCAAGGCAACAGTGGCGAATGCGCCAAGTGCAGCGCGACGGCTCAGCAGCGCATCGTTTTCGAGCTTTTTCATTATGCATCCTTCCTACGATCCGGCTACCGCGCCGGCACACAGCACATCGTAGGAAGGATTGAATTTGAATTCATTAGCTGAGGGCTAAGGTTGCGGTAAACGGCCAATGCAGTTATCCAAACGCCGAGCAAACGCATTTTGCGCGACCGTCTGCTGGCAGCGCATCAACCCACCGTGACGGATTCCCCGGTAAAGGCACTGATCATCAACAGGACGAAGAACACCAGGTAGCTGACACTCAGCGGGTACGCAATGACCAGGAATACGACCCAGCCGACATTGGTTTTACCGTCGGCACGGCGTCGCTCGCGATTGCGGCAGAGCCAAATCGTCACGCCAATGGCCACAATCAACAGCACAAGCGCTGCCGCGGCCAGTCCGGCAAGCGCAAACATCACGCCAATGCTCACAGCAATAACCGGAAGCAGCAACAAGCCGCATCCACACCCACCGGGACTATAAACGGCAGATTGTCGGCGTCGCTCCATCGTCACTCCAAGTCAAGCAATCGTTTGTAGACATCGAGGCCTTTGAGTAGGATTTCCTCGTCAAAGAGCATGGTATCAGTATGCAGAGCGCTCATGGCATAGGTGGGACAGCCATCCGAATCGCTCGGGTTTTCTTGACCCTCCGGCACGCCCGTGCCCAGCAAGAAGAATACGCCCGGCAGATGACGCTGATAGAACGCGAAATCCTCGGCGATTAGCAGCGGCTCGTCCACAAGTTGCAACTCGGACAAGGCAGGCGCAATGTGGGCGAACAGCTCGGGGTCGTTATCGACCGGCGGATAGCCCTCGGCAAAGTCGAGATCGTACGTACAGCCTGTTGCGGCGCAGGCCTCGTCCAACACGCGGCGCACGCCCTCGCGCGCACGGTCGAACATACCGTCCGTAAACACGCGCAGGCTGCCAGCCACATGGGCCTCCCCCGCCACCGCATTGCAGACGGTGCCGGCCTGCAGCAGGCCGAACTTACCAATGCAGGGCTCGTCGGCACCCAACTCGTCCATGAGCGCGCGCTCGGAAACCAAGAACTTGGCCGCTGCCAGCGCGGCATCATGCGATTCCTCGACCGGAACGCCGTAGGTCTTGGCGATATGGATGCTCGCGCCATGGATATGAATGTGCGTCTCGCTTGAGCGCGCCAGCAGCGGACCGGAACAGCTCGCCAACGTTTTCGCAGGCAGGTCGGGCCATACGTGGAAGCCAAAGATGCGATCCGCCCCGTAGCGCTCGAATACGCCGCTCTCACACACCGTCTTGGCGCCACCGGTCGTCTCCTCGGCAGGCTGGAACACAAAGAGCACGTTGCGCCTAATGGCACCCGGCTGTTCACGAATCGTGCGATCGACAAAGGTCGCCGCCGCAAGTGCCATGGCCATGTGTCCATCGTGTCCGCAAGCGTGCATCTTTCCGGGATGCGTCGAGGCAAAGGCCGCACCCGTCGCCTCCGCGATAGGCAGCGCGTCCATATCGGCGCGAATCGCCGTGGCATGCGCGGTGCCCGTGCCAGCGTCGAAGAAAGCACAGACGCAGCTGGGACACGGATGGATCACTTCACAGGCAAGCGAGGCGAGTACGCCCTCGATATAGGCTATGGTTTGAGGAAGATCGAAATCGAGCTCCGGAATGCGATGCAGGTCGCGACGATAGCGACGAAGTTCTTGGAGCTCGGTCATAAAGGATCCTTTCATGGGGGCATATCCATTCACACACTATTGTGATGCAAAATTGTGACGCCCTTGTTTCTAGCATATCCCTGCAGTTTTTAAACGTTATATACGAATACTCTTGTTTGGTAAAGTGCAACGTGGTAGGGTCGTTACCACTTGATAGAGGCGCGGGCACGAAGAGCCGCGGGCGAGCCGGCAGGCTTTGACCCCGCGGGGAGGCGAAACCCGCCGAACTGGGTTTTTCAGGCACGAACAACCTGGTGGGCCTGCGGGAAACACCCGCAGGACTGTCTGCAGCAATGCGGGAGCGCTATCCGGACATTGGGTCCACGCTATGCGGATTCGATGCGCAGATGGCGCCGTCTGGATAGCGAGGTTTACGGGACATGGCATTGACCCCCAACGAGGCATATGCGGCCAAGCAGCCGTTTGTGGACAAGGAGACGCTCGAGCATATCGTCAAGCAGTTCCCCACGCCGTTTCATCTATACGACGAGGCGGGTATCCGCCGCAACATGCAAGAGGTGCGCGACGCCTTTGCATGGAACCCGGGCTTTAAGGAATACTTTGCCGTCAAGGCCAACCCCAACCCGGCGCTCATCTCCATTCTCAACGAATACGGCTGCGGCTGCGATTGCTCGAGCTATACCGAGCTCATGATCGCCCGCTCGTTGGGCATCACCGGACACGACATCATGTTCTCGTCCAACGACACACCGGCGGCGGACTTTGAGCTCGCCGACAAGCTGGGTGCCATCGTCAACTTTGACGACATCAGCCACATCGAGTTCTTTGAGCGCGTTGCGGGACCCATCCCCAAGACGGTCAGCTGCCGCTTTAATCCGGGCGGCCTGTTCCAGCTCTCCAACGGCATCATGGATAACCCCGGCGACTCCAAGTACGGCATGACCACCGAGCAGCTCTTTGAGGCCTTTCGCACGCTCAAGGCCAAGGGCGCCGAAAACTTTGGCATCCACGCATTCCTTGCCAGCAACACCGTCACCAACGACTACTACCCCAAGCTCGCGCGCATCCTCTTTGAGCTTGCCGTGCGCCTGGAGCGCGAGACCGGCGCACACGTCGCCTTTATCAATCTGTCCGGCGGCGTCGGCATCCCCTATCTGCCCGAGCAGCAGGCCAACGACATTCACGCCATCGGCGAGGGAGTGCACGCGGCATACGATGAGATTCTGGTTCCCGCCGGCATGGGCGATGTGGCAATCTGCACCGAGATGGGCCGCTTTATGATGGGCCCCTACGGCTGCCTGGTCACCAAGGCCATCCACGAGAAGCAAATCTACAAGGACTATATCGGTGTCGACGCAAGCGCCGTCGATCTGATCCGCCCTGCCATGTATGGCGCCTACCACCACATTACGGTGATGGGCCAGCCGGGTGGCTCCGACAAGACCGCGGCGCCTGTCACAAACACGTACGACATTACGGGCAATCTGTGCGAGAACAACGACAAGTTCGCCATTGATCGCGAGTTGCCGCATATCGACATGGGCGACCTGCTCGTGATCCACGATACCGGCGCGCATGGTTACTCCATGGGCTACAACTACAACGGCCGTCTGCGCTCCGCCGAGGTGCTGCTGCGCCCCGACGGCTCGGCCGACCTCATCCGCCGCGCCGAGCGCCCGAGCGACTATTTTGCCACGCTCGACGTGCTGCCGTGCGGCCGCGAGCTGCTGGCCAAGTCGCGCGCCGAAAGTGCCCGCCATCGTGCCCAGGACGAGCGCCTGGCGGTCGCCGCCCAATGGAACAAGCGCATCCAAATCGCGAGAGCGAAGGAGAAGAACATGGACATCCGCAATCTCGAGGGCTCAATCGTCGCCCTTGTGACGCCGTTTAAAAAAGACGGCAGTGTCGACTTCGATGCGCTCGAGCGCCTTATCGATTTCCACCTGCAAAACGGTACCGACGCCATCCTCACCCTGGGCACCACCGGCGAGAGCGCCACGATGACCGACGACGAGGACAACTCCGTTGTCGCCGCGGTGGTCAAGCAGGTTGCAGGCCGTGTCCCCGTCATCGCCGGCTCGGGCTCCAACTCCACGCAGACCATGCTCACCAAGTCGCTCACCTATCAGGGCCTGGGCGCCGACGGCCTGCTGCTCATTACCCCCTACTACAACAAGTCCAACGAAGAGGGCATCTACCAGCACTTTAAGACCGTTGCCGATGCCGTAGATATCCCCTGCATCCTGTACAACATCCCCGGCCGCTGCGGCTGCGGCATCAGCGAACGCAACGTAGAGCGCTTGGCCGCGCACCCCAACATCATGGGTATTAAGGAAGCCTCGGGCAACGTCGCCTACGCGGCCAAGATCGCTCACCTGCTGTCCGACGACTTCCGCATGTACTCAGGCGAGGACGCACTTACCGTACCGCTCATGAGCCTGGGCGCCTCGGGCACCATCAGCGTGTGGGCAGACATTCAGCCGCAGCTCGTGCACGACATGTGCCGCGCCTATCTGGACGGTGACGTGGAGCGCGCCCGCGATATCCAGATTGCCGGCCAGCCGCTCATCAACGCCCTCTTTAGCGAGGTCAACCCCATCCCCGTCAAGGAAGCACTCGCCCAGATGGGTATGATCGAAGCCAACTACCGCATGCCGCTGTGCCCCATGGCAGACGACACGCGTTCCGCACTTACCGATGCTCTGAAGGGAGCTGGTCTGCTTGATTAAGACCGTCATTATGGGAACGGGCCGCATGGGCTCGCTCATCCGCACTACCGCCGAAGGCATTGCCGACGCCTCCGGGCAGCCCGTTTTTGATATCGTGGCCCAGATCGGTTTTGACCTGTCCGAGCTCGAGAGCGCCCCGGCAGCCGACGTCATCATCGACTTCTCGAACGTCGTGACCTTCGATGCCGTCGTCGCCTATGTCGAGCGTACAGGCGCCGCGTTGGTCTCGGGCACCACGGGCTACACACCCGATCAGATGGACCGCCTGCGCGAGCTTGGTCAGAACGTCCGCGTCATGCACTCCGGCAATTACTCCATCGGTATCGCAGCCCTGCGTCATCTGGTAGCACAGGCCACACGCGAGCTGCCCGGCTTTGACTGCGAGATTGTCGAGACGCACCACAACCAAAAGGTCGACGCTCCCAGCGGCACCGCCAAGCTGCTACTCGACGCCGTGGTCGAGGCCGAGCCAGAGGCTGGCTATCATCCCGTCTACGGTCGCGAGGGCATGTGCGGCGTTCGCGATCCCAAGGAAATCGGCATGCACTCGCTGCGCGGCGGCACCGTCGCCGGCGTACACGGGGTGAGCTTCTTTGGCCAGGACGAGGAGGTCACGCTTAGCCATCGCGCTACGAGCCGCCAGATCTTTGTCAACGGCGCTCTGGCCGCCGCTCAAAAGCTCGTCGCCCGTGAACCCGGCTTCTATACGTTCGACCAGGTCATGTTTGCCTAACCAGGTATCAACCGAATCCGCCCAAAGGAGAGATAGCAAATGAGCAACGCAGCCGAGATGGATGCCCAGGAGATTATCAATTACATCGCCACCGCGCCTAAAAAGACGCCTGTCAAGCTGTATGTGCGCGAGAAGCCCGGCATGAAGGTTGCCTGGGGCGATGCGCACGTCTACGGCGGCCGTCGTGGCAAGACCGTCTTTGGCGACTGGGATGAGCTCAAGGCCATCCTCGATGCCAATGCCGATTCCATCGATTACTACGATGTG
Organism: Collinsella sp. AF05-9; assembly: GCF_003465595.1. Classification (NCBI taxonomy): domain Bacteria; kingdom Bacillati; phylum Actinomycetota; class Coriobacteriia; order Coriobacteriales; family Coriobacteriaceae; genus Collinsella; species Collinsella sp. AF05-9. Next base: position 54,453 of record NZ_QSBB01000007.1, on the reverse strand, counting down.
GAGAACGACTGCCGCAACTCCGCCGTGCCCATGCTCGACCTTAAGGGCATAAACGCCCGCATTGAGCCGGGCGCGATCATCCGCGACCGCGTCGAGATCGGTGACCGCGCTGTCATCATGATGGGCGCCATCATCAACATCGGCTCCGTTATCGGCGAGGGCTCCATGATCGATATGGGCGCCGTGCTGGGCGGCCGCGCCACCGTGGGCAAGAACTGCCACATCGGCGCCGGTACCGTGCTGGCAGGCGTCGTTGAGCCCGCGAGCGCCACGCCCGTCATCATCGAGGATGATGTCATGATTGGCGCCAACGCCGTGGTCCTGGAGGGCGTGCGCGTGGGCAAGGGTGCTGTCGTTGCCGCCGGCGCCGTATGCGTCGAGGACGTCCCCGCCGGCGCCGTCGTGGCCGGTGTCCCCGCCCGCGTCATCAAGATGCGCGACGCCCAGACCGACAGCAAGACCGGCCTGGAAGAGGGCTTACGTCAACTGTAGGGTTACGCGGTTTTACCAAACCGCGTAACTAGTCGGCGCTGCAAACGACCCAGAGCGGCAATCTGACGTTCAATCGTCGGGCATGACCAGAAGGTCAATGCCCTCCTCTTTCACGTCACCTTGCTCGCTCTGGGTCGTTTTCGCTGACTTATGCTCAACCAGTAGCGAAATTAAGCCCCAAGTAAAAAGGCCGAAGCCCTCATCCGAGGCTTCGGCCTTTGTTTTTCTGCAGCGTCCAAGCGCAGTTTATCGATTCTCGATGCTGCCGATATTCTTGAGCTCGATGGAGATGAGGCCGTTGGGCTCGTTGACAAACTCGATGTACTCGGAGTTCGAACCCATCTCGGCCGGGAAGCTGATCTCGATACCCGTATCGGTACGAATCTTATGATTGCGCACCGCCGCGCGCTCGACCTGCTTGCGCTCCACGGGAACGCGCTCGGGAACCTTCTCCTCGGTCAGTGCCGCGCGCACACTTTCCTTGATGACCGGTTCGTCCTCAAAGACCTCATCGACGATATCCCAGGGCGGAAGCTCCTCGTCATCCTCGACCTTCTCGGCCACAGCGGCCTTAACCTTGGCGAGCGCCACGGCCGTGTTGGCGCCGTGCTCCTCGGCGACTTCCTCGACCACACGCGTCACGGTGTCGATGACCTCCTTGCCCGATACGCCCGTGTCGCACTGCAGCAGGCCATCGGGGATAAGCATACGGTCCTCGCCGGCAATCTTGCGCTTCTTGTCCACGTAGCCAATCTCCATGGTACTCGCGCGTACGATGGCATAGCTCGGCACCTTTTGCGAGGGGTTCGGCAGAATGGCGTAGTGGCGCGCGATGTCGTTGCGCACCTCTCCCTCCTCGCGGCCCACTTCGTGCATAAAAGCCTGCTTGGAGCCCAGCAGCATCACGGCAAACCAGCGGGCATCCTCATCGTCGTCAAAATCGGCCACGAGCACGTCGGTGGACTCGGCTTTCTCGGCTTTGGTGAGCTCGGAGGAGATAAACTCCGCAATCTGCTGCGACAGGTCCACGAACTCGCGCTCGCCAAAGAAATAGCCCTTGAGCTCGCCGCCAAACGCAGAGTTCTCGGCAAACGTGGCGCGTTTATTGTCGGCCGAGGTACGTGCGCGGCGCAGATGCGTGGTCACAAAGTTGCGCACGGTACGGCTCTCGATATCGAGCTCGCGCTGGCTCATGACGTTGACGGCAGAGTCAAAGTCCAGGATATGCAGAATCGCGTGATTGATTTTCATATACGGCATTCCGTTCTAGATCGATTTCGGCACGAACCAGTATAGCGGTCGGGCCCGCCCCAGGCGCATCGAAGCTTGATGCATCGGGGACAGGTTGCTTTGCACCAATGGTTAGCGCAGGAGCTCGGACTGCCAAGCCTCGAGCTGTTCTGCCAAACTCTTGCCGGCAGCGGGCATGTCGATCTGGGGTCGTTTAGGCAGCAGTGCGCATTTAAGGATTGCCACGATGGTCTGCGAGACAAAGCGTCGCGTATCCTCGTCAAAGCCTTGCGCAGCCTGGAGCATCACGGGCAGGCTCTCGCGCAGATTCCCGGCGATATCCGCAAACCGCTCAGCACCCGTAGCCTCAAACACGGAGAACAACGCATCTACAAAACGCTCGCGCTCGCTAGGCGACACTGCAAGCAGCATCTCGCGAATGGAGCCATCAACGTATCGAGCACCGGCGGACAGGCGCTCACAGTACACGAAGTCGCGACCATCAACCACCCAGCTAAAGGGATTGTGTTGCAGCAGGCTGAACTCGGTGCTCTCAACGATGGCATAGTCCTCCTGTGTCTCGAACATCATGCCAAAGATCGACGACCGAGGTAGCGTCTTGTCGATTCGACCGGAAAGATCGGCAAAGGCGTTGCCGTTCAGAAACTCCTCGACGAAGCCCGGACCATCATGGGAATACACCCGTTCAATTCGCTCACGGGCGACATCGGAGCACATCGCCGCACCGTACACCGCAAGGTTTCCACCCTTGGAATGACCTCCGCACAAAAGTGGCCCGTCAATCGCATCCACCGCCTCGTCCACATAACGCGCCGCGGATTCCTGGGCCGGCACAGGACACCGGAATGCCATGTTAAAGTCCTCTTTCCAGCCCACAATCGTACTGTCGGTCCCCCGGAAGGAAAGATAACTAAACCCCGCCGGAAACCGGAACGCCATGGCTGCAAACTGCTCTGTCGCCACCACATCGCTCACGGCACGATAGCCGCAAACGCGCACGCCACGGTAACGAGGGCTTGCTGCCACGGCCTCCAACAAGGCCCTGCTCCCCTCTGGGTCCCACAAGTCACCAATCATGTCCCGGTAGCACTCGGCACGCAGCAACTCGCGTACGTCTAGGCCCTGCCAGTTCGTCAGCTCCGCCATATCACCCGGCAAACGCAAATAGGACAACCACGCAAAGACCAGGCTATCCACCGCACAGAACGGCTGCTCCTCAAACGGATAAAACGCCGTCTGGGCATAGGTCAAAAAATTAGGCGAATCCGACATGGCCCTCCCATCAACTATGCTGCATTGGGGTCAGGTTACTTTGCACCAAAAAGGCGCCCGGGCCGTGTGGGCTCGGACGCCTTCATTGTAGCTTTTCGCTCTAGCGAGCTTGATTTAGCAGGAGAAGTCGACGCTGTCGATGATGTCCTTGAGGGCCTTTGCGGAGGCGGTGAGCTCATGCTGCTCGTCATCGTTCAGCGGCACGGGGACGCGGCAGACAACGCCATCGCGGCCGACGACGGTCGGCATGGAGATGGCCAGATCGGACAGGCCATACTCGCCCACCATGAGCGAGGAGACAGGCAGAACGGTCTGCTCATCGCGCATGACGGCAGTGCAGATGCGCTTGACGGCCATGGCAACGCCATAGTAGGTAGCGTGCTTCTTCTCGATGATGGTGTAGGCGGAGTTCTTGACGTCCTCGGCGATACGCTTCTCGGCAGCCTCGTGCTCCAGATGACCGTGAAGCTCGCAGAAGGTGTTCAGCGGAACGCCGGCAACCTGAGCGCTGGACCAAGCGACAAACTCGGAGTCGCCGTGCTCGCCCATGACATAGGCCTGGACATCGCGCGGGTCAACCTCGACGTGGGCACCAAGCATCTGCTGCAGACGGCCAGTGTCGAGCACGGTGCCGGAGCCGATGACATGGCCCTCGGGCAGGCCGGACATCTTGATGGCAGCATAGGTCAGAACATCAACCGGGTTGGAGACGATGAGCAGAATGCCGTCGAAGCCGGACTTCTTAATCTCGGGGATAATGGACTTAAAGATGTTTACGTTCTTGTTGACCAGGTCCAGGCGGGTCTCACCGGGCTTCTGGGCAGCGCCAGCGGTGACGACGATCATGGCGGCGTCGGCGACATCGGAATAATCGCCGGCGTAGATCCTCATTGGCTCGGCAAACGTCATGCCGTGCGCGATATCCAGGGCCTCACCCTCGGCACGGTTCTTGTCCACGTCGATGAGGACCATCTCGGAGAACAGACCACTCTGCATCAGTGCGAACGCCGAAGACGAACCGACGAAACCGCAGCCGACAATAGCGACCTTCTTCTCGTTAACCATTAGAAACTCCCATCTCTCTCCACAAACAAGCCGCCCGGGAACGACCCGAGCGGCTTGCCGTAATCCCAATACATCCAATCGGGACTTTGATTATGCCCCTATTCGCAGCCAAAAATCGACCGTTTACCGAAATTGTTTGCAGTATTCGTAAAATAACTGCACGAAATCGGTTTCGAGCTATTGACGAGTCGAAATACCTTTCTAATACAGGCCCGCCTCACGAATGGCCTCGACAGCCAAAGCAATCTGGTCGGGCGGCAGGACCAGCGCCATGCGCACGTGTCCCTCGCCCGAAGGACCAAAGCTCGCGCCCGGCGTCACCACAACGCCGGCCTTCTCCATGAGCTCCTCGCAAAACGCCATGGAATCGGTGCGACCACCGGGAAGCTTGGCCCACACAAACATAGAGCCATGCGCGTTGGGACGCTCCCAGCCCAGGCCCTCAAGACCGTCGCACAGGGTATCGCGGCGCTCCTGGTACTTCAGACGCTGCGCCTCGACCTCATCGCGCGGACCGTTCAGGCAGGCGATGGCGGCCTTCTGAATCGGGAAGAACATACCAAAGTCGATCTGGCTGCGCAGCTTGGCAAAGGCGGAGACCACGTCCTCGCGGCCGACCAAAAAGCCGATACGCGCACCGGTGACGTTAAACGACTTGGAGAGCGAGAAGAACTCAACGCCCACCTCAAGCGCACCGGGATACTGCAAGAAGCTGCCGCCGGGCTCGCCGTCAAACACGATGTCGGAGTACGCGTTGTCATGAACGATCAACAGATCATGCTCGCGGGCAAAGGCGATAATCTCCTCGTAGACCTCGGGCGTACCCACCGAGCCGACCGGGTTGGCAGGCAGCGACACGATCATATACTTGGCACGATCGGCCACCTCGGGATCGATACCCGCCACATAGGGCAGGTAATTATGCTCGGCGACCAACGGATAGTACTCGAGCTTGGCATCGGCGATCTTGGCACCCGCCTCAAAGACCGGGTAGCACGGATCGGGAACCAGAATGGTATCGCCCGGATCGAGCAGAGCCAGGCCCAAATGACCCACACCCTCCTGCGTGCCGTTGCACGACTGCACCATGGACGGCGTAATGCCCGAAACGCCAAAGCGACGCTCATAGTAATCGCACACGGCTTGCTTGAGTTCGGGCAGGTCGCGCAGGGCGTACTTCCACATCTCGGGATCTTGAGCCGCCTGCGTGAGCGCCTCGACCACGTGGTCGTACGGCTTAAAGTCGGGCGTGCCCACGCTCATGTTGTAAATGGTCTTGCCCTGAGCCTTCAGCGCGAGAAGTTTGTTGTTGAGCGAGGCGAAGACCTCCGCGCCAAAGCGATCGAGACGCTGCGATGCCTGCATGGTGCCACCTTTCGATATAAAAAACGCGGCGCTCCGACAAGAGCGCCGCGCGATACGGGCCATCAGATTGCAAAAGTGTAACGCTTGCAAACCCCGTATTGGTTCAATTTAGCCAACCTTAGTCAACTGGATTGAGCGCGTCGATCTGCGCAAGCCACAGACGCGAGCTAGCGTCACTCGGCATACGCCAATCGCCGCGCGGGCTGAGCGTCACCGAGCCCACCTTGGGACCATCGGGCAGGCAGCTGCGCTTAAACTGCTGGGCAAAGAATCGACGGTAGAACGTACGCAGCCACGTGTGGACGGTCTTGGCATCGTAGACGCCCTCAAAGCTCTTGAGTGCCATGCGGTAGATCTTGCCCGGCTCAAAGCCAAAACGCAGCAGGTAGTAGAGGAAGTAGTCGTGCAGCTCGTACGGGCCCACCAAATCCTCGGTCTTCTGCGCAATCTCGCCGTCGCCCGTGGGCGGCAGAAGCTCGGGGGACACCGGCGTATCGAGGATGTCGAGCAGTGTCTCGGCAATGCGCCCGCCAAAGACATCGGCGGCATAGCGCACCAGATGGCGCACAAGCGTCTTGGGCACGCTCGCGTTGACGGCATACATGCTCATGTGGTCGCCGTTATAGGTAGCCCAACCGAGTGCCAGCTCCGACAAGTCGCCCGTGCCGATGACAAAACCGCCAGCCTGGTTGGCCAGATCCATCAGAATCTGCGTACGCTCGCGGGCCTGGCTGTTCTCGTAGGTCACGTCCTGCACGGTCGGATCGTGCTCTATGTCCTTGAAGTGCTGTTCCACAGCCGCGTGGATCGAAACCTCGCGGAAGCTCACACCCAGGTCGCGAGCGAGCGACTCGGCGTTCGACTTGGTACGATGCGTCGTGCCAAAGCCGGGCATGGACACGGCCGTGATACCGGTGCGCGGCAGCCCCAGTGCATCGAAGGCGCGAACTGTCACGAGCAGTGCCAGCGTGGAGTCCAGGCCGCCCGAAAGACCGATGACTGCAGCCTTGGTACCCGTATGGGCAAGGCGGGTCTTGAGGCCGGCGGTCTGCAGGTCGAGGATGGTCTCGCAACGCTCGGCCAGGTCGCCATGGTCGGCCGGCACAAAGGGCGCACGGGGGAAGACACGGTCGATGCCGAGTGCATCGTGCAGGACAGGTTCGTCTGCCAGCACGCCCTCAAACGAAAATTCAACGGTCGTGGCCTCCGGCGCATCGTCCGCGCGCGTCCACGTCGTCGAGCGACGGCGCTCGGCAACCAGGCGGTCAAGGTCAACGTCGGCGACGGCCATATCGCAGGTGAGGAGCTTCGTGGCGGCGAGCTTAGATCCGTTTTCGTAGACAAGGTTCTCGCCCGCAAAGACCATGTCGGTCGTGGACTCGCCCTCGCTCGCATCTGCATAGGCATAGGCACAGTACAGGCGCGCACTCTGATTGGAGATGAGGCTGCGGCGATAGTCTGCCTTACCGATAATCTCGTCCGAGGCCGACGGGTTGAGGATCACCGTCGCACCGGCAAGCGCCATCTCGGTCGAAGGGGGCGCCGGCACCCACAGGTCCTCGCAGACCTCAACGCCCAGCACCATGTCCTCGGCACCTTCATCACAGCAGCGGTAGACAAGCCCCGAACCCAGCGGAACCGGACCCTGACCGGCAAACTCGACCCACACAGGATCTGCGGGCGCCGGAGCAAACCAGCGGCGCTCGTAGAACTCGCCATAGTTGGGCAGATACTTCTTGGCCGTAAGACCCAAAAGCTCGCCCGCGCAGCACACGGCGGCGCAGTTGTAGATATTCTCGGCGACTGCAACGGGAAGACCGATGGTAAAGACAATCGGCAGCTCGCGGGTTTCATCGAGAATATGTGCCAGTGCGGTCTCGCAGGCATGCAGCAATGTACGGTTATGGAACAGATCAGCCGCGGTATAGCCGGTCAGGTTAAGCTCGGGCAGCACCAGCGCGCGGACGCCGCGCTCGGTAGCCTCGCGAACAGCCGCCAGCGCAACCTCGGTATTGCCCTCGACATCGGCCACGCGAATCCGCGGCGACGCCGCCGCCACACGCAAAAAGCCATCAGACTGAGAAAGGTGAAGATTCATAAGAATGCTCCCGTGCGTAGACGCCATTCACAACAATTAGCAAGCCCTATTGTAGTTCAACCGCCGGGTGTAACCGCATCCCACCAACTTGGTGAGCAATTGATGAGTTGATGATATCTGTTAAATGTCACGTACGATTCACATCTGGTGGGTACCCTGATGGCTACATGAAACGAAGCAGATTTACACCGGGAGGGCCCCGTATGACAACCAAGTACACCGACGCGCCGCGCACGCGCGTCATGACACCAGCCGCGCTCAACAACGGCGTTCACGAAAACCATTCCATCGGACAGACCATGGCCATCGCGCCCAAAAAGGGCCTGTTCGATGACATTTCCATTCCCCAGATCATCGCCGGCGCCGCAGCCGCCGCCACGAGCGTCGCGCTTGCTTCCAAGATTGGTATTGCCGGTTCAGTAATTGGCGCCGCCGTGAGCTCGGTCATCACCGTTGTGTCCTCGCAGGTCTACCGCCACTTTATCTCTGCCAGCGCCAAAGCCCTCAAAGGTACGCACGCCGACGTCGACTACCCCGCCGGCGCCTATGAACCCGTTGAGTTTAATGCCGAGGAGCACTTAGGCGGCGCCGCAACTACCCAGGAGATGCGCCAGATTGCAGGGCGCGCGACCACGGCGCGTGTCGCCCCCGACAGCCTGCGCGCCAAGGCGGCGGCAGAGCGCAGCCAGACGCAAAAGAAGGTCATCATCTTCTCGATCGCCATCGCCATCGTCGCGGTCATCGCCTGCGCCGGCGCCATCCTTATCACCACTGCCGGTGAGGGTCTGGGCGAGCGTCCCGAGCCAATCCTGTCGTCGCGCACGACCGAGAGCGATGCAAATGGCAACACCCAGTCGCAGGATCAGCAGGCACAGACGGACGACACGCAAGACAGCTCTGCCTCTGCCAATTCGTCCTCGAACACCCAAAACCAATCGCAGGGCACCGATTCCTCTACGGCCAACAGTGGCACGCAATCCAGCACGACTGACTCAAGCCAAACGACTGACGGCTCTCAACCGAGCACAGGCGACCAGACGAGCGGCAATGTATCGGGCACGGGATCTACCGACAATAGCAACACCAACAGCTCGAGCGGAACCGCTTCCGGCACGGCATCAGACAGCTCGAGCCAAGACACGGCATCGGGCAACTAAGCACGTTTGTCTCTCATAGATAACCGACCTGCATAACGGGCGCGAACCGGCAACGGTCGCGCCCGTTTACCTTGGGCGACGAGATGGCAAGGACCGTGCGATGGTAAGATGCTTTGGTGTGTAAAGAGGAGATTTGCCATGAGCAAGACAATAGTTACGCCCACGCTATCGCTGGGCAACCACATCTATCTGTATCGTCTGCTGCGCGACGCGATTGGGTGCGGCAAGCAAACGTTTATGACGCAGGTCGAGGAGGCGCTCGCCGCCGGCGACATGACCGCTTATGACCTGGGCTTCGAGTCCACGCGCGAGCTGCTCGAGGAGCTCGACGACTGCATTAGACTGACCGTCTTTAAGGGCGGTCGCCTGTATGCCACCGTCATCGCCAACGATACCTGGGATGCCGCCCTTGCCAAGGGCGAGGACAAGCCCAAGGCTGCCAAGGGTGCCAAGCAGTCCTACAAAAAGAAAAAACGCGGCGAGAAGGACCTCAAGGCCGTGCGCCCTAAGCACGTTAAGCGTCGCGAGCCCGAAGCCATGGTTGAAGCCGTACCGGAACCCGAGCCCGAGACAGAGACCGAAGTCGCCATTGAGGTAACAGCAGAAGCCGAAACCGAAATCGCCGCCACGACCGATCCCAAAGTCATATCAGAGCAGGAAGCCACTGCGGAGCTCAACGAGGCTCCCAAGTCGACAACCGAAGAAGCCGCCAACCAACCCGAGACGCCTGCGTTCCAAAACAGCGATGTCTTTGGCGACGAAGCCGAGGACGATCAACCCGACGAGTCCGCCGATCAAGACGCTACCGAGTCGACGCCGGGACCCGAGACGCCGCAGCCTGCCATCTCGCTTACGGTCGTCTATGACCCCGAGAACGCCAACGCCGGCATCACCACCATGGCATCCACGCCCATCGAAGCAAAGTCGAGCGTCGAGAATGAGAACGCGACGCAGGTTGAGGTTGAAGCCGCAGTTGCAGACGCGCCCGTCACCGTGAAGCCCGCAGATTCCGAGGTCAAGCCGGAAGTAACGCCGGAGCCCGCACCCGTCATCGAATCCGTGCCCGCCGCTGCTTGCGACCAAATTCCCGCACCGGCACCGGCTCCGGTCCCCGCTGCAGTACCGGCCCCCGCACCTGCAGCGCCCGCCATCCCCGAGGACTTCCCCGTCGATTTCGCAACCGAAGTCTTCTGCCCCGGCCCGCTTCTGCACCAGCTGTCGACCTATCTCCCCTACGGCGCCGACACGCTCGGCATCGTCGGCGAGTACTACTGGATCGCCCGCGAACGCGGCACCATTGAGGCCGCGCGAAACCGCGCAAGCTTCCCCCTGCGCTACACGCAGGCCGGCGAGCGCCGCGAAGTCACCGTGCGTATCCGCCGCAACACCACCGGCGGTCTCGGAGCCGCCTGGACCATCGATAAAGTCGACGCACCGGCCGAGTAACAAAACGGCCCCGGATAGCCAATTTGACTATCCGGGGCCGTTTGAAATCAGACTTTTCTAGCTGTCATCGGCGCATATAGACACCAGAGAAGCAAGCTCATCCTCAAGTTGCGGAGCAAAATACCTAAAAGAAACTCGTGCTCCAATTGGTATCGACTCAATCATATTCGCAGCATTATCTGAAACTCGATACGATGCAGTTTCACCTGTCTTCAAATCCTCTATTGAGCAGACAGCGTCTTCAGCATCAATCGACCTAAGCACGCCTTTTCCTTGTAATATCACATCGGCATGCCCGCCAGCTATTTCTAATGAACCTGAGTCTGTCGCAGTCACTTCTCCGGAACCTCCGCGCGATGCCTCTTCCCTTGTCGAACAGCTCACTAATAAAGCCATCAGCACCAAAGACAGGGCTAGACGAATCGCCCTACTTCGAAAAAGTCGTTCCATAAGTCCACGCATAATAACTCTGATCATACTTTAGGAAGGATAAGGATGAATTCCAGCCGTCTGCTATGCCAATCATCTGCCTTGTCTCTCCAGTTTTCTTACCAGTAAGCGTGGCGTAAGCCTCAGCTGTTACAGAATGGGCTGATCCGTTGTACAAGCTCGCATGTAAAACATTCGGTCTATTGGAGTTAATCTCATTTTGAATGCTCGCGATAGCCGGAGAGGAGACAGTGCGAGCGATAAGGGAACTTCCTCTGCTTGCGCAGTAATTTGTAAACCCCGTTGCACAGGTTGAAATCGGCGTTCCACCCAAAACAACACCGGGAACAGTCTGCTCTGCATCGGAAAGAGCATGGGTATTGGTGTAACTCCATATCTGCATATATTGCGAAGGGTCGTTATATAAATTAGCAATGCCATACAGATCGGCAACGTTCGAAAAAGCAGTCACCATACAAGCATAGTGGGCAGTAAGCCGCTCTATCTCGCTTTCATCATATGACATAAACTGAGAAATAGAACGAAATCCAGATACTGCGTAATCCTGCATTTGAGTTGCGTAAATTACGACATCGTTCCAGCTAGAAGGTTTATTCGATAAAACGACAGGACGTCCTTCTATGGAAGCTGCCGGGATTGTTCTTCCGCAATTTGTTGTAATTGAACCGTCCAAAGATTGCACGCCGAACTCGAATGGATTGATCATTACAACTGGGTTATTGAAAGAATAGGACTCAACGCCGAGGTCTCCTCCCCGATCCATGGGGCTGACTAAGCCGTCTCCAAAACGATATCCTGTAAGTACTTCATCATCTGAAGCATCTAAAATCAAATAACCCGCGGCCCTATTGGATGTTATGACCGGAACAATGTAACCAAGCGGAGACCCATCAACGTCTACAAAAGGAATAGGGTCAGAAGGCATATACGAAGAGCCGAGGAGTCCCTTTACATATTTCTCAGCAAGCTCTTGCGCAATTTCAGAAGTAAATAGTATCTGCTCACCATCAATATCGCCCGTCGAAGCAAAGCCCACTTTTGGACGTGCGGTTAAGGCGACAATTGAAGACGCGATAAGTTGCAAAAAACGACGACGCGAAAGCATATGTCCTTCTTTCCAGAGAAGCGACTTATTAGATGCTCATATTATATGACCTTTTTTGTAACGTTACAGTAGTAGTTATATTTTAATTTGATTTGCTTATGTCCTTGTAGCCCAACACATCTTTACGTTTAAGACGGAACTAGAGGATCACTCACAGCAAAAACGGGCTTTACCCCAAAGAGATGCCTTTGTTTTTGAATCAGCCAACAGCCCGGACATAGCTGCAATGCAATTATTACAAGAAAGGCCGCCCTCACTGGCGGCCTTTCTACTTGTTGCTAATCGCGCGTCAGCTTGCGGTGAATACGATGCGGCTGGGCTGCGTCCTCGCCCAGGCGCTCGATGCGGTTGGCCTGATAGGCCTCGAAGTTACCCTCAAACCAATACCAGTTGCCCGGGTTCTCATCGGTGCCCTCCCACGCCAGGATGTGCGTGGCAACGCGGTCCAGGAACATACGATCGTGGCTAATGACCACCGAGCAGCCCGGGAACTCGAGCAGCGCCGCCTCGAGCGAGGACAGCGTCTCGACGTCGAGGTCGTTCGTGGGCTCGTCGAGGAGCAGCAGGTTGCCGCCCTGCTTGAGCGTAAGCGCCAAGTTCAGACGGTTGCGCTCGCCACCGGAGAGTACGCCAGCGCGCTTCTGCTGGTCCTGGCCCTTAAAGCCAAAGCTCGCCACATAAGCACGGCTCGGAACCTCGGTCTCGCCGACCATCATGTGGTCCAGGCCGTCCGAGACGACCTCCCACAAGTTCTTATCGGGGTCGATGCCGGAACGGTTCTGGTCGACATAGGAGATCTTGACGGTCTCACCCACCTCAAGCTCGCCCGAAGTCAGCGGCTCCAGACCCACAATCGTCTTGAACAGCGTGGTCTTACCGACACCGTTGGGGCCGATGACGCCCACGATGCCGTTGCGCGGCAGGGTAAACGAAAGGTCGTCGATGAGCACACGGCCATCGAACTCCTTGTGCAGATGATGGGCCTCGAGCACCTTGTTGCCCAGACGCGGGCCCACAGGGATGCGGATGTCGGTCCAGTCGAGCTTCTGGCTTGCGCGGGCCTCGGCCTCCATCTCCTCGTAGCGAGCCAGGCGGGCCTTGTTCTTGGCTTGGCGAGCCTTGGGCGAGCTGCGCACCCACTCGAGCTCGGCCTCCATGCGCTTGGCGAGCTTGGCATCGCGGTTACCCTGAGCCTCGATACGGGCGGCCTTGGTCTCCAGATACGTGGAGTAGTTGCCCTTGTAGGGATAAAGGTGACCGCGGTCGACCTCGCAGATCCACTCGGCAACGTTATCCAGGAAGTAGCGATCGTGTGTGACGGCAAGCACCGCGCCCTGATAGTTATGCAGGAAGTGCTCGAGCCACAGGATCGACTCAGCGTCCAGGTGGTTCGTGGGCTCGTCGAGCAGCAGCAGGTCGGGAGCCTCGAGTAGCAGCTTGCACAGGGCCACGCGACGGCGCTCGCCGCCGGAAAGCACGTTGACCGGCATGTCGGAATCGGGCAGCTGCAGGGCGTCCATGGCCTGACCGAGCTTGGAATCGATATCCCAGCCGTCGGCGGCGTCGATCTCGTCCTGGAGCTTGCCCATCTCGGCCATGAGGGCGTCCATATCGCAATCCGGGTCGCACATCTCCTCGCCGATCTTGTTGAAGCGATCGACCTTGGCAATCATATCGCCAAACGCCATGCGCACGTTCTCGATGACGGTCTTGTCGTCATCGAGCGGCGGCTCCTGCTGCAGGATGCCCACGGTGTAGCCGGGGGTAAGCCTGGCATCGCCGTTGGAGACTTCCTCGATACCGGCCATGATCTTGAGCAGGGTCGACTTGCCCATGCCGTTGGGACCCACGACGCCGATCTTGGCACCGGGGTAGAAGCTCAGGGTCACGTCGTCAAGGATTACCTTGTCGCCATGGGCCTTGCGAGCCTGATACATCTGGTAGATAAACTCCGCCATATGTCTGTCCTATCCTTTCTACCTGCTGTTTCCCTATTCTTGATTCGCTTTAGTGGAAACGAAATGAGAAAACCAGCTCTGAAACTTAACGAAAAAGGGGCATGGTTGCCCACACCCCCTAATACTACCTGGGAAAAGTCCCCCGGAACATACTATGAACTGCGTACGCTAGTTTTCCGCAACCTTAGCGAACGGCTCGCTGCGATTTACGCCACAGCAGATACGAATAGGCGTAGGCAGCTCCGGCCGAACCAAACGCCAGAGCCGCAATCACCGCGGCGACGACTTCACTCGAAAGCACGCTGCCCGCCACGCCCATCACAATCAGGCCAACACCCAGCACCATAAAGCAGGCACCGCCAAAGCGCTGCGTACGGCGCCAGTTCTCGGGATCGGCAAGCGCCCAGGGCGTCTTGATACCGAGCGTATAGTTCTGCTTCACACGCGGCAAGTAGTTGCCTACGCCGATGAACAGCAAACCGACAGCACCGGAAATCAGCACGTTGACCGAACCGACCGCCGGCACCACGCCCCAGACCGTAAGCTCTCCCAGCCAGCTTATGGCGCACATGAACAAGGTGAAGGCAATTACGAAGCCCTGATAGAACTTACCCGAGATTCGATATGCCTCACCTTTGGGATCGATGCGCGGCACCACGCAGAACATTGCGAGAAGCGCCAGAGGCAGCACGCCGAGCGCGGAGGCCATCCAGCTAGGACCCCAACCGTCGACAGCGCCGTTCGCGCCCCAGTGCGTGGGAATCTGCGCAGGCAAGCTCGGCATCACCATGAGGTGCGCTACGACATTGGCGACGCACAGAGCGACCAGCGCAATCCACACGCGCGACGATACCCCTGTGGGGTGAATGCCCTTGTTTTCGTTATTCATCCTTATCACCTTCATTGTTTGTAAAACCCATAAACCAGCCAATTAAATCCTGCATGACGGTGGTGTTTAAGCTGTATACGATGTTTTGGCCATGGTGCTCGTCGGTCACCAACCCGGCGTTTTTAAGCGTTGCCAGATGATGGCTGAGCGACGGTTTGCTTATGTCGAAATGCTCGGCGAGCTCCCCCGCCGTGCAATTGCCCTCGCGCAGCAGTTCTAAAATGCGCCGCCGCGTTGGATCCGCCAGCGCCTTAAAACCTTCTCCCGGCATAGAACCTCCTCTCGCTATCTCTCGCGACGTGCACACTATACTCGATGTTTAGATGTTTGTCTAATTATCTAATAGCAATGTTATGTATAGAACATTCGTTCGTTTTTAGATACAATGGGTCCAGAAGCAGATGGGCCAGCTCCCTCTTCCCAAGAAGGAGATGGACTATGAGTATTAACGATGTCCTGACGTTGTTGTTGCTTGTAATCGCGGCTGTGGAGCTCGGCATCCACATTGGAGGTCGAATGAAATAGCCGCCCCCGCGTAATGCGAAGACGGCCACTTCTCACGCTACAAACGTGTTTGGGAGTTGGCCAACCCGCTGCAACGGGTGCCATCTGCTTCATCTTATGCGAATCACTGCCTCATTTCAACAAGCCCCTAGGGCTCAAATGGAATCGCGATAATACCTATAATGGCGATAGCTAAAACACGATTCGCTTCCCCATCGGAGGATGTCTATGACCGAAACCACAGCCGCAACTCCCAACGAGACGCGCGATGCCAAGCTCGAGATCATCATGGGCCGCGAGGCACTCGACAAGCTCGCCGATGCCACGGTGCTGGTACTCGGCTGCGGAGGTGTGGGCTCCAACTGCTGCGAGGCACTCGCCCGCGGCGGCATTGGTCATTTTGTAATTCTGGACAAGGACATCATCGCGCCCAGCAATATCAATCGCCAGGCCATCGCCTTTCACAGCACCATCGGCAAGCGCAAGGTCGATGTTATGGAAGCCATGATCCACGATATCAATCCTGCCGCCACCGTTATCAAACGTACCGAATACCTGCTGAGCGACAACATCGATGATTTCTTCGCGAGCGTTTTGGAGCAGACGGGCGGCAAGCTCGACTACGTCGTCGACGCCATCGACACCATCTCGGCCAAGCTCACCATTGCCAAATATGCTCAGGACCACGGCATTCGTTTGGTTAGTTCCATGGGCGGGGCCAACAAGCTCCATCCCGAGTGCCTGCGCTTTGCCGACATCTTCGATACGGTACGTGACCCCATGAGCCGCATTATGCGCAAAGAATGTAAGAAGCGCGGAATCAAGAGCCTACATGTACTGTTTAGCTGCGAGGAATCGGTTAAGACACAGCCCCGCGACCCTTCCAACATCCACGAGCGCACCGAGCTGGGAACTGCCAGCTTTATGCCGCCCATCATGGGTCAGATGATTGCCGGCGAGGTTATCCGCCAGATCAGCGGGCGCGGCACCGAGCGTGTGCGCGCCGATGGTCAGCGCTTGGACTAGCAGGATGCCTTGCGATGGAACCGCAATTCTTTGACACGCATTGTCATCTTGATTTGATGCTCAGCCCCGATGCTGCAGCCAGTGAGTCGGCGGCGTTGGGTCTGGGGCTCTTTGACTGCGGGGTCGACCCACGCGACTTCGCGGCAGCAAAAAAGCGGGCCAGCCGATACCCAAACATTATCGCGGGCGCCGGCCTCCATCCCTGGTGGCTCGCCGACGGCCGCTGCGGTCCTGCCGAAGTCAATCTGCTTTGCGAAGTTGCTGACCAAGAACGCTATATCGGCGAGGTAGGAATCGACTTTTCCGCGCGCTTTGCCGGAAGCGAACCGCTTCAAATACAGGCACTTGACCGTCTCTGCGATGCACTCGTGCAGCACCCTCTCGCCGGGCGCGTGATATCAATTCACGCTGTTCGTTCGGCAGGAACCGTACTGGACGCCCTTGAGTCATATGGATTACTCACCCCAAGCCCCAACTCCCCCGCCATCATCTTCCACTGGTTTAGCGGCACCTCGAACGAGTTCGACCGTGCGCGAAACGCAGGCTGCTATTTTTCCGTGAACGAGCGGATGCTCGCTACCAAGCGCGGTCGTGAATACGCCCGACAGATCCCACTCGACCGTCTGCTGCTCGAAACCGACGCTCCAGCCGAACTGCAAGCAGATGCAAGCGCGCGACAGCTCATCACATCGCTAAAAAGCGCCTCCCTGCACATCGCCGAACTTAAAAACTGCGCCGAGGAGAGCGTCGAATCAACCGTTTTAAGAAATTCGCACTCCATATTTGACTTCAACTGACCCCGGTGGGCAAAAAACGCCAAATATGAGTACTGCTGCAAAGCTAGTAGCATTATATTGTGACAAAAGAACGCCTTGATAATGTACAGATGTTCATTATCAAGGCGTTTTAGCATGGCTAAAGCCATATTTAACAGGTTATAATCGCCCCCAGGCGCTCAACCAGGGCCTTAAAAGCATAATTTCCCTGTTACTAAATTAGTGACAGTACTCATATTTGGCATTTTTTGTCCACGAACCCCTAAAGAGCCTCCAACAGACCCCCTAAGAAAGCTCAAGCAGCTCGGGCAGCTGGTCGATAATCTTGTCCGCGGCATCCTGGCTAAAGCCAAAGCGCTCCTCGCGCTTGGCAACGACCGTCAGGCCGGCTCGCTTGCCGGCAGTGATGCCAGGCACCGAATCCTCAACGCAGCAGCAGCGATTCGCGGGCAGCCCCAGCAGGTCCAGCGCATGCAGGTAGATGTCGGGCTCGGGCTTACTCTCCTTAAACTGCTCGCCGCTCACCACATACTCAAAGGCATCCGACAGCCCGCACGCGTTGAGCACTTCCTCGATGCTATCCATGGGAGACGAGCTGGCAAGCGCCACGCGAACGCCACGGCGCGGCAGCTCTCGAATCGTATCCACAGCGCCTGGGTTAATCAAAGCCTGATAGTCGCGCGGACGCTTATGCGCCCACTCGTCCCAACGGGCCAACGCTTCCTCGCCAGTGAAATGCCCCTTACCGGCGCGCTCAAACCAATCGACCAGCATATGCAGGAAGAACTGATGCGAGGTACCGACTTGCCCATTCAACTCCTCTTGAGTCAGGTTAAGCCCAAGCTCCTTGGCAAACGCGGCAGTCTCGCCCAGGTAGTAATACTCGGTATCGACAATGACACCGTCCATGTCAAAGATAACGGCGTCGAACGGAAATGCGGACACGGCACCCTCCCTAACAAAAGGGCGCCCGCAAGCAGGCGCCCAAACCATGCATTAATCGGCGATTCTAACCCAGCAGCTTATCCAGCGCCACTGCAATACCGTCTTCGTTGTTATTGGCGGTTACCATCTGGGCAACTGCCTTAACCTCATCGACGGCGTTGCCCATGGCAACACCGGTGCCGGCCCACTCAATCATGGACTTGTCGTTCTGGCCGTCGCCAAACGAGACGACCTCGCTGGCATCGATACCGAGCTTGGGCAGGGCACCCTCGAGCGCACGGGCTTTGTCGATACCGGGCGCCGTGTACTCAAAGTACCAGTCGGCCGTAAACATGCCCGAAAGCGTCTGGGTAAAGGGCGCATACATCTCCTCGTAATGCGCCTGCAGGTAGGTCGGATCACCCGCCGTCAGCAGCTTGTCCACGGGATAAGTGTCCACGACCTCATGCAAGCTCTCGACCTCGCGAATCTTAAGATCGCACGCATCGCGCTCATACTTGACGATATTCTTCTGCAAGCCGTCAGGCAGCGTGATCATGCAATGGTACGAGTCCTCGACGTGCAAATCGCGACCGAGCGAAATCATAGGGATCACGTCGAAATTGCGCAGATGATCAATCAGACGGTGCAGCTCGTCAGCCGGCATGGCCTGGTCAAAAAGGACCTCATCGGTCTGAGCGTCGACCACATGCGCGCCATTAAAGGCAACTAGCAGACCGTCATGGTTTTGAAGGTCGAGCTCCTGCGCCAAGGCGTGCAACCCCCATGCGGGACGGCCCGAAGCCAAGATGAGCTTAATGCCCGACTCCTGCGTCGCGAGCAGCTTCTCGCGCGTACGCGGGCTGATGACCTTTTGATCGTTGGTGAGCGTACCGTCGATATCCATTGCGATGGCTTTGATTGCCATATATGCCTCCCTGTCATTGAACAACCTTGTCTGAGCCATCATACAGAACACCCACGGCGGCGCTGTTTGCAACGGGAAAAATGTCATATTGTCCCAAACATGAACGGCGCGCCTTCGACGATTGCGATGCCCGTCGAGGCGCCTCCCGATACATTCCATCCTATCCAAATAGCAAGGGGCTCGTATCCCAACGGATACGGGCCCCTTTCAGCCATAAGCCAACTCAGCCGTAAAGACTACTTGCGATGAGCGCGATAGAACTCGATGAGCGCCTGGGTCGAAGCGTCCTGCTCGGCCTTGGCGGCGTCGTCGTGGAAGGCCGGGGTGATCTGCTTGGCAAGCTGCTTGCCCAGCTCGACGCCCCACTGGTCGTAGGAGTCGATGCCCCAGACCGTGCCCTCGACAAACGTGATGTGCTCGTACAGGGCGATGAGCTCGCCGAGTGCGAACGGGGTCAGCGTGTCGCCGAAGATCGAGGTCGTCGGACGGTTGCCCTCAAAGCAGCGGGCCGGGACGATCTGCTCGGGCGTGCCCTCGGCACGAACCTCGTCGGCCGTCTTACCAAAGGCGAGCGCCTTGGTCTGGGCCAGGAAGTTGCCCAGGAACAGCTCGTGGACGTCCTGGCCGCTGTCGGTTGCGGGGTTGGCAGTGTTGGCGAAAGCGATAAAGTCGGCCGGGACCACCACGGTGCCCTGGTGCAGCAGCTGGTAGAAGGCGTGCTGACCGTTGGTACCGGGCTCGCCCCAGAAGATCTCACCGGTATCGGAGGTCACAGCGCTGCCGTCCCAGCGGACGTGCTTGCCGTTGGACTCCATGGTGAGCTGCTGCAGGTAGGCCGGGAAACGGTGCAGGTACTGGCAGTACGGCAGCACGGCGTGGCTCTTGGAACCGAAGAAGTTGACATACCAGACGTTGAGCAGGCCCATCAGCGCGACGGCGTTGTTCTCGAGCGGCGTGTTGCAGAAGTACTCGTCGATGGCGTGGAAGCCCTCAAGGAACTGCTGGAAACGCTCGGGGCCGAGCACGACGATCAGCGACAGGCCCACGGCGGAGTCGACGGAGTAGCGGCCGCCGACCCAGTTCCAGAAACCAAAGGCGTTGGCCGGATCGATACCGAAGGCCTCGACCTTGTCGAGTGCAGTGGAGACGGCAACGAAGTGCTTGGCCACGGCCTCGGCGTTCTGCTCATCGGAGCCGTCGATGGCGCCCTGGGCCTTGAGCTGCTCGAGCATCCAAGTCTTGACCTCGCGAGCGTTCGTGAGGGTCTCGAGCGTGGTGAAGGTCTTGGAGACGATGATCACGAGCGTGGTCTCGGGATCCAGGCCCTTGAGCTTCTCGGCCTGGTCATTGGGGTCGATATTGGAGATGTAGCGGCAATCGATACCGGCGTCGGCATAGGGACGCAGAGCCTCGTAAGCCATGACCGGGCCCAGGTCGGAACCGCCGATGCCGATGGACACCAGGTGCTCGATCTTCTTGCCGGTAACGCCCTTCCACTCACCGGAGCGCACGCGCTCGGCG
Source organism: Collinsella sp. AF05-9 (assembly GCF_003465595.1). NCBI lineage: Bacteria > Bacillati > Actinomycetota > Coriobacteriia > Coriobacteriales > Coriobacteriaceae > Collinsella > Collinsella sp. AF05-9. The sequence continues at coordinate 34,226 of NZ_QSBB01000007.1, read as the reverse complement.
AAAGCATACATGCGATCGAGGACCTCGTGCACGTCGGCGACGACGTCCTGGCCGTCAACGATGAGCTGGCCTTTCTCGCTCGCCGGACGGCGCAGCGCGGTGTGCAGGACGGCGCGGTCCTCGGTGGTGTTGATGTGCTCGCCGGAGAACATGGCGTCGCGGCGCTCCTCGAGCTTCACCTCGCGGGCAAGATCGCACAGCAGCTTGACGGTCTCATCGGTCACCAGGTTCTTGGACAGATCGAAGTGCAGGTCACCGGCGTCAAAGCTCAGCTTGTTCACGCGCTCGGCATCGGCGGCGAACCAGGCCTTGAGGTCGATACCTTCGGCCTCGAGCTTCTCCTGATGAGCCTCGAGCGCCTTCCAAGCGGCAGTCGACGTAGCATCGATAGGTGCGGCAACAGTTGCCATAGAGTCCTCCTCAGCATACGAGCGCACGCCTCCATGCGCCCGGACATTCAGATGCCACTATTCTAGCGCAGGTCAAGACTATAATCAGCGAGCGTTGCCAATCGGCCCCCAAACGGCAACCGACCAAAAAGGGACAGGTTTATTTTGGCAGGTCAAACGCTTTACCTACCAAAATAAACCCATCCCTTTATGGTAAATATTAGGCCGCGGCGCACACGCTGCCGAGCAGCTCGCGCAAGGGCGAGCCGATACCCTCCAGCAGTTCGGGGGCGATGATGGCGAAAACGGGAACCTCGCCGGCGCCCACAACGGCGGGCACTTTTCCCTCGGAGACGATGCATCCGTAGGGAACAAAGCCGTCCTCGCCGGCATCGAGCACGGCCATGCGACGAGCGAGTTCGCGCGCAAAGCCCGCCGTATCGGCATCGCCGATCGCCAGGACAAAGTCCACGCCCTCATCGGTCGCCAGGGCTACGGCCTCATCGACCAAATCGTCTCCCCCGTCGCCCCCGACCAAGCCGCAACGAAAGAGCACGCGTTCGAGCAGGGCGCGATCGAGCGAGCCCAGCGCCGCCGAAACGAGCTCATCACGCGTGTGCTTGTCGCCTCCCAGCACGACCAGTGTCTTGGTGCCGCCATAGTGGGCAACCAATCGCCCGCACCAGCGAGCCACGTCCCCATCCGCAACCAAGCGCGTCGGCATACCAAACCCATAGTTAACCATTATCCCCACAACCCTTCCGTGCTTTATGGTGGCATCAATCGTTAGTCTCATGCTACGAAGCAAGCTTTTCCGAGCTGTTTCGCGCTCTTTAGGGCTGCGTTAAAAACCCGATGCAGCCGCACGACCATACCTGCCAAATAGGGACAGATTTTGACGGCGTCCGGTCGAGCAGGTATTATCGAACAGGTATTCGATAAGAACATGTGTTTGATGGGAGGCACGGATGGCGCACGAGCAGCACACCTACATCTGCATCGACCTCAAGACGTTTTACGCCAGTGTCGAGTGCGTCGATCGTGGGCTCGATCCGCTCACCACCAACCTGGTCGTTGCCGACGAATCGCGCGGACGCACGACTATCTGTCTCGCTATCACGCAGGCTATGAAGGATCTAGGGATTCACAACCGCTGTCGCCTGTTCGAAATACCCGATGGTATCGACTACATTAAGGCCGTACCGCGCATGCAGCACTACATGGAGGTGTCGGCGCAGATCTACGGTATCTACCTGGAATACGTCAGTCCGCAAGACGTTCACGTCTACTCAATTGACGAGTGCTTTATCGACGTGACACCCTATCTGGACCTCTATCACACCGATGCGGAAGGCTTCGCCCGTATGTTGCGCGATGAGGTCCTCGCGCGCACCGGCATCACGGCGACGGTCGGCATCGGCCCCAACCTATTCCAGGCCAAGGTAGCACTCGATATCACCGCCAAGCATGTGCCCAGTCGCATCGGCACACTCGACGACGAGACCTTTCGCAAGGAGATCTGGCCCCATCGTCCCATCACCGATATCTGGGGTATCGGCCCCGGTGTGGCAGCCCGACTCGAAAAGTATGGTGTCTACGACCTGATGGGGGTCGCGGCGCTCGACGAAAACCTGCTCTACGACGAGCTCGGCGTCAATGCCGAGTATCTTATCGACCACGCCTTCGGGCGCGAGCCGACAACCATCGCCGATATCCAAGCCTATCGCCCGCAAGCGACTTCGACCACCACAGGACAGGTGCTCTCGAAGGGTTATGCCTATGAGCAGGCCTACACCGTCTTGCGCGAGATGGTCGACAACGCCGTGTTGGACCTAGTCGATAAGCACGTGGTCTGCGACAGCATCTCGCTCTTTGTGGGTTATGCGAGCGAACGAGCCGACATACGCCGCCTCGACGCCAGCGGCACGGCGCAGTATATAGACGGCTGCGGACACCTGCGCTCGAGCACCTCGGACATCGAGCCCGCAGCGACCGACGGCCCCGAGCTCGCGCCCCGTGCGCCCAAGCCCGTCCAGCGCGATGACGAACGGCGCCGCCTGGTGCGGGAGGTGCGGGAGGTGCAGGCAATCGATGGCATCTTTGTGGGAGAGCACGGCGGCAAACCGCGCGGTGGCTATGCTGCACTCTTTGCACACTCAAACGCCTCGCGAAAGCTGCCCGAGCGCACCAATTCGTTTAAGAAGATCATGGGCTATTTCGATGAGCTCTGGGCGCAGACTGTCGATCCCAAACGACCGGTCAAGCGCATCAACCTGGGATTTGGCAACCTCATGCCGGAGGAGTTTGCCACCATCGATCTATTTAGCGATGTCGAGGCCGATGAGCGCGAGCGCGACCTGGCGCGCGCCGTCCTGGCCGTGAAGGGCAAGTACGGCAAGAACGCGCTCATCAAGGGATTAAGCTTCACCGCCGGCGCCACCGCACGCGAACGCAACGATCAGGTAGGAGGACATCGTGCCTAAGTCCCAACAACAGCCGATGCGGCCACCGACGCCTTTTGAACGCCTAGCGGACCCCGAGGGAAGACGTCGCTCCGCCGACCCCAAGCTCACCGCTAACGGCGCCGTCCGTGCCGGCCGTGCCGCGCAGTTTATGCCCTTTGCCGCCCTCACGGGATACTACGAGCTTGTGCGCAAACAAGAGATCACTGTTGAGCCCAAATGCGAACTCACAGAAGAAAAAGCCCTCGCGCTTTCTAAAAAGCTCGAGGGTCTCAAACGTGGCGACTTGATTCGTGTCACCTATTACGATACATACGGCTATCGCAGCCGCACCGGCATCCTCGACGAGGCGCTCCCCGCCTTCAAGCTCCTCAAACTCCGAGACATCGCCATCGACTTCGACGACATCCAAGACATCGAACTGCGCGGACGAGCCTAGCCAAGGCAGCGCATCCAGGGCGGCGCTTACAGCGTCATGACGTAGTAGCCCGCGTCTTTCACGGCCGTCTCGAGGACACCACGATCAACCGGCTGCTTAGAGCGCACGCGTGCCGTGTGGTCCGCATACGTCACCGTTGCCCACACGCCATCCAGCGCATTGAGGGCATTGGCTACGTTCTGAGCGCAGCCGTCACAGCTCATGCCGCCGATGAGCAGCTCATCGCTATAGGGATAGTGTGACGCATCGGTATCCACCACAACAACCTTTTTGGCCTTCTTGCCGCTCGTACCATCGCTGCAGCAACTCTTCCCGTGTGTCGAAGCGGCAATGCGACGCAGTCCAAAAAACATGCCGACGGCAATGACGGCCAGCACGATGAGATTCGCAGGGTTGAGCACGTCGTCCATGCGATCCCCTTTCTCCAAACTCTTATACCTATACCCCCATGGGGTGTTCCCATCTTACTCCAAACTCGTGTCGGTTCGGTCAATTAGTTTCCCGCTTCAAACTTTTTTGTTGACCTTGGCTTACTTTCGTGTATAAGTTTTCCTAGGCTAACAACTGAGGACCCGAAAGGAGCATCGTGACTCGAACCATTGACATCCCAACATACCAAACGGCTGTCGTGCGCAACTGCTCCCCTACGCTCGCAGGTATCAAGCCGGCTTCGCTCTTTACCTATCCCGGCGTTTACGCCAACCAAGGCGGAAAACCCGGCGCCGCCCATATCGAAGAGCGACGCTCTCGCCTGCTCGCGGTCATTGCCCAATGCAACCGCGAACTCCAGCCACTCGGGATCCATATGAGCGTTTTGGTCTGGCGCCCCTGCGGAGCGCTCATCTATGTGTACCGCCCTGCGGACCTCATGCGATACCTCTCCGACCCCCGCGCCACGACGGCGCTTACCGCCGAAGGTTACGATGTCCACAACCTGCCCGCATCCCTGGTGCATCTCGCCGCGCGCATCACGCTGGCAAGCAGCAATGCCGCAGAAAGCGCCTATGACAGCAGCGTCTGCGCACTCGCGCGAAATAGGCACTGCGATACGGGGTGCATGTGCGAGTTCCCCCACGAAATTGGCTATTTTTTGGGCTATCCCTACGAAGATGTCCATCAGTTTATCGTCCAGCACGGCGAAAACTATAAGGTCTTTGGCGCATGGAAGGTATACACAAACGTTGAGCAGGCGCTCACGACCTTCGATTCCTATCGCGCATGCACGCAATACCTTACGTACATCTATCAACAGGGCTGCACCCTGGGACAACTTGTCCAGGCAACCCGATAGAGCATACAAAACGCGGCCGCACGCCGCACAACCGAAAGGAAAACATATGAGCAAGATCGCAGTCGTCTACTGGAGCGGCACGGGCAATACCGAGGCCATGGCAAACCTCGTCGCCGAAGGCGCCACGTCCGCGGGTGCCGAGACCGAGGTCATCCCCTGCGCCGACTTCTCTGCCGACAGGGCCGCCGACTACGACGCCTTCGCCTTCGGCTGCCCCGCCATGGGCTCCGAGGAACTCGAGTACGATGAGTTCCAGCCGATGTGGGACGAGGTCAAGGAGGTTCTCGGCGACAAGAAGGTCGTCCTCTTTGGCTCCTATTCGTGGGCCGAGGGCGAGTGGATGGACAACTGGAAGGCCGACGCCGACGAGGCGGGCGTCAACGTCGTCGATTCCGTCATCTGCTACGACGCTCCCGACGATGAGGGCGAGGCGGCCTGCCGCGCCCTTGGAGCCGAGCTCGCCTAGCGGCAATGAGCTCCGCCCATAACGAGCTCTGCACCAAAACACATTCGCATCCCAACAAAAACGGGAGCCGGATCACATCCGGCTCCCGTTTTCTGTTATGTCAGTCATATAAAGCGGCTACGAGATATTTCCCAAGAACGCCTTGGTGCGCTCGCTCTTGGGGTGGTCGAAGACCTCGCTCGGCGTACCCTCTTCCACGATAACGCCGCCGTCCATAAAGACGACGCGGTCGGCGACGTCGCGGGCAAAGCCCATCTCATGCGTCACGACGATCATGGTCATACCGTCACGTGCAAGATCGCGCATAACGCCAAGAACGTCGCGAACCAGCTCGGGGTCGAGCGCCGACGTGGCCTCGTCAAAGAGCATGACGTGAGGGTTCATCGACAGGGCGCGGGCGATGGCAACGCGCTGCTGCTGGCCACCCGAGAGCTGGCTCGGCATAAAGTCGATGCGCTCGGCAAGACCGACCTTGGTCAGCTCCTCGATAGCGATTTTCTCGGCCTCTTCCTTGCTGCGCTTGAGTACCTTTTGCTGTGCGAGCATGACGTTCTTTTTGACTGACAGGTGCGGGAACAAATTGAACTGCTGGAACACCATACCCAGATGCGTACGTACCTTGTTAAGGTCGACGCCCTTGGCGCAAACGTCCACGCCCTCAACGACGATCGAGCCGCTCGTGGGATGCTCCAGACGATTGATGCAGCGAAGCATCGTCGACTTGCCCGAGCCCGAAGGACCCAGGACTACGACGACCTCGCCCTTGTGCACATCCAGATCGATATCGCGCAGGACCACGTTATCGCCGAAGGCCTTCTGGAGGTTCTTGATGCTGACGACGACCTCGTTCGAGTTATTGGTTTCGCTCATGATAGGACCTCCTTACAGACCGGCGATGTGGTCGGCGGGCGTCGCGACGACCTGTCCAGCGCTCTTGGCGGGACGCTTCTTCTTGGTTTCGGCCGTCCCCAGAAGCCTCGCCTCAAGACCGCTCACCAAGCGAGCAAGCGGCAGGGTGATGACCAGGTAGAACAGGGCGGCAACCACATACGGCGTAATGGAACCCGTCGTGGCCACGATGGTACGGGCGTTCATGACGATCTCGACCACGCCCACGGCCGCGAGCAGCGACGTATCCTTGTAAAGCAGGATGAACTCACTGGTCAGCGTAGGCAGGACATTGCGGAACGTCTGCGGAATCATAACGTAGAGCAGCGTCTGGAAGGCGTTCATGCCCAGCGAGCGCGCGGCCTCGTTCTGGCCCTTGGGGATCGACTGAATACCGGCGCGGAAGATCTCGCACAGGTAGGCGGACGAGTTCATGGCCATGACGATGACGCCCAGCACATAATCGTCAACCTTGACGCCGGCCAGCGGCAGGCCAAAGAACGCGATGTAGATCTGCAGGAACGCCGGCGTACCGCGGATGATATTCACATAGATGCCGGCAAGGCAACGCAGGATGCGCGACTTGGAGATGCGCATGAGTGACAAGGCAAAGCCAAAGGGAATGGCCAACGGAAATGCCACGAGCACGATCGAGAGCGACATGAGGAAGCCTTTGAATACGATCGGCAGGCTCTGAACCAAAATGACCGGGTTCAGGAACAGGCGAAGGAACATGTTGGAATTCCATGCCTCGACCCACGGCTGCTCCTTAAGGTCGGCCAGGAAGTTATCGAATGCCGTCACGCCCTTAATCTCGACGGAAGGAATCTTAGAAATCTTCTTGGTTGAACCGTCGGCGAGCGTATAGGTGCCGCTGAAGGCCTCATCGCCGCCCTCGACGGGAAACGTCACGCCGTAAACCTCGACACGGAAAAAGCCTCCGGCAGGCGCCGTCTCGCCAAAGTCGATCTTGAGCGTCTGGCCGTCAGCCTTGCACGTGGGCTTCATGGGCGTACGATCCATGAGGTCCTCGCCCGAGAGCATCGTCAATCGCGTGTCATCGGTACCAAACGTCGTGCCGTCGACAAACGTCAGCGAAAGACCGCTCAGCTCCTCGTCGGCATCGGCCTGAACTTCCCAGGTAATGCGCGTCTCGGTGCCGCCGACCACAGCGCTGCCCGAACCGGTGTTGGGTCGGGCAGTAATCTTTGCGGTCTCAAGCGCCTGGGCGGTCGTGGGCGCATATGCCCCCGCGCACACCAGCGCGAGCGCCACGGCCATGACGCAGGATAGCTTTTGGAGCAAGGCGGGCAGTGAAAAACGCTGCTCCGTGGCCCCTTTGTTCAGTCGAGACAAGGTGGCTCCTATCGTAGAAGTTGCCGACAAAACGAGACGGAAACGCTCTCCGTCAAGAGAGGCGCAAAGGCCCTCTCCGCAAAACGGAAAGGGCCCGCGCGCAATCAAGCATTAATTTACTTGATGTTGTACTTAGCCATGAGGGCGTCAACGGTACCGTCGTCGGTCAGGTCCTTGATGGCCTGGTTGATGTCGTCCTTGAGCTTGGTGTTGCCCTGGTTGATGGCGATGGCGTACTCCTCGCCGGTGCTGACCTGCTTGATGGTCTGGCAGGTGTTGAACTGCTCGGCGGTCAGCTGGCTGGCAACGGAGCGGTTGGTGACTACGGCATCGCCCTTATCGGACTGCAGGGCGCTGAAGCACTCGGTGGCGTCCTTGTAGGGAACGATCTTAGCCTTGGGGAAGTTTTCCTGAGCAAAGGCCTCGGCGGTCGATCCAGACTGGACGATGATGGTAGCGTCGGCGTTGTTGAGCTTCTCGCTGTAGTTGTCGGCCGTGATGTCGGTGTTATCGACCTTGGTCACGATAGCCTGATCGTCCATGTAGTAGGAATCGGAGAAAGTGACTTCCTTCTCACGCTCGGGCGTGTCGGTGATAGCCGCGATGGAAACGTCATACTTGGCGCCCGAAGCGACACCCGGAACCAGCGTGTCAAAGTCATTGTTGACGTACTCGACATCCAGGCCCAGCTTGTCGCCGATAGCCTTGATAAGCTCAAGGTCAAAGCCCTGATAATCGCCGTTGTCATCCTTGTACTCAAACGGAGCGTACTCGGCAGAGGTGCCGACGGTCAGCGTACCGTCCTTGACGAGCGCGTACTCCTTGGAGCCGTCGACCTTCTCGACCTTAGCGTCGTCAGAGCTGCTGGAACCGGCATCAGAACCAGAGGTGGCGTTGGACGAGCCGCAGCCCGTCAGTGCGAGGGCGAGTGCCATGGCGCCCGTGGCGGCAAATGCGCCAAGCTTCTTCAGCTTCATAATCAGTCTCCTTCCGGTGACCCCGTTTGATTCAGAGGTCTGCAAAAACTGTTGGATATTATGCGCCCGTTTGGAAGAATCCGCAATTAGAAAACTGATTGAAACAAACCCATAACGTGAATGGAACACTCCACTTTATGACAGTCATTACTGCTGCAATGACCTTAACAGTTTGATTTCAGCCGCATAACCTGCAAGTTCGTTCGGTGTCTCCAAAATGAATGGCAATGCGCGCAAGCGGCCATTCGATACAATATTCTGCATAACCTGCATACCGCCGCCAAACTCCTCGCTGCCAAGGTAGCCCTTGCCGATGCACTCGTGACGATCTTTATGGGCACCACTGGGGTTCTTCGAATCGTTGATGTGTACGGCACGCAAGCGGTCGATACCCACCACGCGGTCGAACTCGTCGAGTACGCCGTCCAGATCATGGATGATGTCGTAGCCGGCATCGCTCACATGGCAGGTGTCCAGACACACGCCCAGCTTGTCCGATAGCTCTGGACGCCTGGCGGCAGCACCCTCGATAATGCGCGCCAGCTCTTCAAAGCTACGGCCCACCTCGGTACCCTTTCCCGCCATGGTCTCGAGCAGCACCGTCGTCTGCTGCCCCTCAAACATCACCTGACACAAGGTGTCGACGATCATCTGAATGCCGGCATCAGTCCCCTGCCCCACATGCGCGCCGGGGTGGAAGTTGTAGTAGTTGCCGGGCAGCGCTTCCAGACGCTGCAAGTCCTCGGCCATTGCCTCCAAGGCAAACTCGCGTGCCCGCTCTTTGGCAGAACAGGGGTTGTAGGTATAGGGGGCATGAGCCACAAGCGGGCCAAAGTCGTTTTTCTCCATAAGCTCGCGCAGGGCCGCCACGTCATCCATGTCAAGATCTTTCGCCTTGCCGCCGCGCGGGTTGCGCGTGAAGAATGCAAAGGTGTTGGCGCCAATGGATAGCGCCGTCTCCCCCATCGCCCGATAGCCCTTCGTCGTCGAAAGATGACACCCAATCGTCAGCATCTCCAGCTCCCCCTCATCAGTTGCGGTGAAATAGTTCCTGTCGATGCCCTATTCTGCCGCAAACAGGAACTATTCCACCGCAACTTATAAAAGGGGCATCAGGAACGCGTTTTGCAAAAGGCTTTAAGCGCGGCCGTTACGGGGCCAGGCTGGAAACGTCGGCGCACATCGTCGAGACGCTCAGGAATATCGATGTGCTGCGGGCAGTGACGTGCGCATTTGCCGCATTTGACGCAATTGCTCACCAACTTGGGCTCACTCGTCCGCACCGCGCTCGCCGTAAAATACTGCGACAGGCCCGTAAACCAGCTGTGCGCATAGCTTGCGTTGTAGGCGGCGAAACACCCAGGGATATTGATGCCTTTGGGACACGGCATGCAGTAGCCGCAGCCCGTACAGGGCACGCGATTCGATTTCTCAAACTCTCCCAGCACACGCGCGATGGTATCGAGCTGCTCTGTCGTCATCGAATTCGGCAGTGCGCGATCCGCCAATGCCGCGTTCTCGTCCACCTGCGCGGTATCGGTCATGCCCGAAAGCAGCATCGTGACTTGAGGATGGTTCCACACCCACGAAAGGCCCCAGGCGGCAGGAGTGCGCAAATGCGGGTCAGGGGCGCCATCGAGCACAGCGCGGGCCCGCGGCGGCAGCTTGCCCGCTAAACGCCCACCCAGCAGCGGCTCCATCACAAACACCGCGAGCCCGCGCTCCGCAGCCGCCATGAGTCCCGCCGTTCCCGCTTGGTAGCGCTCTCCAGCGTAGTTGTACTGGATCTGGCAAAAATCCCAGTCATACGCGTCAAGCATCGTGAGGAAGTCCGCCGCACTGCCGTGGTACGAAAAACCTATCTGGCGAATACGCCCCGCAGCCTTTTGGTGCGCAATCCAGTCCTCGATGCCCAACGCCAACACGCGCTCCCACTGGGCGGGCGAGGTGATGTTGTGCATAAGGTAGTAGTCGATATGGTCGGTCCGCAAACGGTGCAGCTGCTCGTCAAAAAAGCGGTCGAAATCCTCCGCACATTTGCACGAAGCGTGCGACAACTTAGTCGCCAGCAACACCCGGTCACGCAGCCCCAAGCGCTCAAGTGAGGCGCCCACGCACACCTCGTTACCGGGATAAAGATACGCAGTATCCAGATAATTAATCCCCTGTTCCACCGCACGGGAAATGATGGCATCGGCCGTCTTCGCATCGGGGTGTCCCGGCGCACCGGGAAATCTCATGCAGCCCAGACCCAGAGCAGATATTCGGTTACCACTTTTGGGGTCAACGCGGTATTGCACGGCCCCTCCTTTCGCCATCAGCGCCCCGGCAAGACGAAACACAATGGTCACGCGGCCGAAACATCGTGGAATCGCAATCGAGAACGTATCGTAACGCAGCAGAAATCGAGCTGTCACGGCACCGCTTTAACATCAGCAAAAAGCCCGATGAAAGGAGCAACAAACAAATACGGCCATCCGGTGCACGCAGCATGGTCCGGCAGCATACAATCCATCAGGCGCCCCTTACGCGGGCGCCTTTTATATGGGGAGATGATTCGCATGCAGATCAACAAGATCGCCTTTATCGGCAAGGGCGGCGTCGGCCTGCTCTACGGCAGCATGATTGCCAAGGCCCTCGGCAATGACGCCGTCGAATACGTTATGGATGACGCCCGTTTTGAGCGTCACGCAAACGATGCGCTCACCGTCAACGGCAAGCCCTGTGCGCTCAAGTCCGTCCGCGCCAGCAAGGCAACGCCCGCCGATCTGGTCATCCTGACGGTCAAGACCACCGGTCTCGACCAAGCACTCAAGACTATGGAGCGCGTCGTGGGACCCAATACGCTCATCGCCTCGCTGTGCAACGGCATCACGAGCGAGCAAAAGATTGCCGAGCGCTTTGGCTGGGAGCATACCGTTCTTGGTATTTGCCAGGGTATGGACGCCGTGTTCCTCAACGGAGAGCTCACCTTTACCAACACGGGCGAAATCCGCTTTGGCGCGGCGGCCGGTACGGACCCCGCAACCATCACCGCAATCGACGAGCTCTACACGCGCTGCGGCATCGCCCATACCGTCGAGAGCGACATTGCGCACCGCATGTGGGCCAAACTCATGCTCAACGACGGCATCAACCAGACCTGCATGGCCTACGGCGGCACGTACGGAAGTGCCACGGAGCCGGGCTCCGAGCAGCGTCGCTGCCTTGTTTCCGCCATGCGCGAAACGCTTGCGGTCGCCAACGCCGAGGGCGTTGAGCTGACCGAGGCAGACCTGACGCAGATGGTGCACCTCATCGAAGGAATCGATCCCGCCGGCATGCCCTCGATGGCGCAAGACCGCGTCGCGCGGCGCAAAACCGAGGTCGAGGAGTTCGCCGGCACCATCTGCCGTCTGGCGGCCAAGCACGATATCCAGGCGCCGCAGAACGAATGGCTCTATCAGCGCATTCGCGATATCGAGGCAAGCTGGTAGCGCCCGACTCACCACGTCAACAGACTCAACAGCAAAGCCGCCGCAAGGGCACTCCCCTTACGGCGGCTTTCATCTTCATCTATAACCAGTAGTCGATGTCCCGACGGTTAGAGCTGCGACTCCGAGGCCTGGCCCTCATCGTCGCGACAAAGGACTACACCCGCGCTTCCCAGCAGTGCGGCTACGATCAGCGCACCGACCACGATTGGAGCAGCCCCACAAGAACCCTGCATGCCCGCGACGAGCGCGGTCGTAGGACCAAGACAACCAAGCACCAATGCGACGGCGGCGACGGCGATATCTCGAGCGTTCACAAGACCACATCCTCCAAGAGAAAGACCTTATTTCTCATGAACTAGTGTGCCCCGCGCCCATATGCGCGGCGTACCGCCACGGTAAGCGCTCTGTTAACTCAAACACGCACAAAAAACGAACGCCCTTACGTTGCCCAAAGGCTCGGTAAAGACGCCCGCCCGTCATGTCCTATTGGCTTATGGCAGATTACCAGCCAGTGTAGTAGTCGGTGGTTCCGGCAGCGCAGCCGGAGTCATAGACCTTGCACTCGCCCTTGGAACCGGTAAACGTAGAGCCTTGGGCCTTATCGCCCGCGGCAACGACGTAGTAACCATCGGAATCGCGCCAAAAGCCCTCGGAATCCTGCGTCCACTCGCCCGTGCGGTGGTGATACAACACGTTGCTGCTGTAATAAGTCTCGCGGCGGCCGTTATAGTTATTGACGCCGCTCAAGCGCGTCAGACCCGAGCCGTTCGCGTAATACGCAGCAGACGCGTAAGACGAGCCGGAGCCGGCGTTGCAATATGAAGCCTGAACGGCCTCGGCGGCCTCGGCTTCGGCTGCGGCAGCCTCGAGCGCCTCGCGCTTGGCATCCTCAAGCGTAGAGCGAAGCTCGTCGAGCTCGGTCGACTTAGCGTCGACCTCCCCCATCGTCAACAGGCTACCCGCACCGTCGATGCAACCCTGCAACACAGCGCGCTCGTCATCGGTAGCATAGTCGCCATACATATTCATAATGATCTGAGCGCGCATCTCCAGGGAATCGCGCTTTGCCCCCATCGAGGCGTTCCACTCCTGCATAGAGCCATAACCGTCGCCGCGGTAGTCGACGGGCTGCACCAGCGTCGCCTCGGACGGCGCAGATCCGACCGTATCGGATAGTGTTGCCGCGTGGGCATCAGTTGCGCCGGCGCCCGCCAAAAGTGCCACGGTCAGAGCGGCGGAAAGGGCGGCGGCTTTCGGTTTTCGTGAATCGATCCTCATGTAGCTGGAAACCTCCGTAGTGCGTTTTTGCTGCGTTTGAGCTGCGTGTGATTTAATCGCGCTGCATAGTACCCCGAGCAAATCGCGACCTGCGGTTTTACTCAAAAGGCGCACGTCAATTGCGTAAAACTCACATCCTCTCAACAGGAGTTTTCCACATCTCGATTGCATAAAGCGTGTCAAAAACCCTGTTTTTGCACCCTCTCTATGCAAAAACGACGCCTGTGCAACCATTGTTCGCACAGGCGCCTTGAGCAGGCATTTTATGCAGTTATACCTATCGAGTCGCAAGGGGTCCTTGCACAAGTCGCCTTACTCGTCCAGCGCGGCAAAGGCCTGCTTCAGATCCCAAATGATATCCTCGGCGTTCTCGGTACCGATGGAAAGACGGATCGTGGAGGGCGTGATGTTCTGCTCGGCGAGCTCCTCGGCAGAGAGCTGGGAGTGCGTGGTGGTAGCCGGGTGCACGACGAGCGACTTGACGTCGGCCACGTTGGCGAGCAGCGAGAACACCTGCAGATGATCGATGAACTTCCATGCAGCCTCCTGGCCACCCTTAATCTCAAAGGTAAAGATCGAAGCACCGCCACGGGGGAAGTACTTCTGATAGAGCTCGTGATCGGGGTGCTCAGGCAGGCTCGGGTGATTCACCTTGGCGACGTGGCTGTCGCCAGCCAGGAACTCAACGACCTTCTTGGTGTTCTCGACATGACGGTCGACGCGCAGCGACAGAGTCTCAGTGCCCTGGAGCAGGACCCAGGCGTTGAACGGGCTGATGCAGGCGCCCTCGTCACGCAGCAGGATAGCGCGGACATAGGTTGCGAAGGCGATGGGACCGGCAGCCTCGGCAAACGAAACACCATGGTAGGAGGGGTTGGGCTCAGCGATCTGGGCGTACTTGCCACTCGCCTTCCAATCGAAGTTACCGCCGTCGACGATCACACCGCCCAGCGAGGTACCGTGGCCGCCGATGAACTTAGTTGCGGAGTGGACGACGATGTTGGCGCCGTGCTCCAGCGGACGGAACAGATACGGGGTGCCGAAGGTGTTGTCGACGACAACCGGCAGACCGTGCTTCTTGGCAATCTCGGAGATGGCGTCGATGTTGGGGATGTCGGAGTTGGGGTTGCCGAGCGTCTCGAGATAGATGACCGTGGTGCCGTCCTTGATGGCACCCTCAACCTCTTCCAGGTTATGGGCATCGACAAACGTGGTCTCGACGCCAAACTGGGAGAGCGTATGCTCGAGCAGGTTGTAGGAGCCACCGTAGATGGTCTTCTGAGCCACCACGTGGTCACCAGCCTGGGCAAGAGCCTGCAGGGTATAGGTGATGGCAGCGGCACCGGAGGCGACGGCAAGACCGGCCACGCCACCCTCGAGCGCGGCGATACGGTCCTCAAAGACGCCCTGGGTGGAGTTGGTCAGACGGCCGTAGATGTTACCGGCGTCGGCAAGACCAAAGCGGTCGGCGGCGTGCTGGGAGTTGCGGAACACATAGCTCGTGGTCTGGTAGATAGGCACGGCACGGGAGTCGGATGCGGGATCGGCGCTCTCCTGGCCAACGTGCAGCTGCAGGGTATCGAAACCAAAGGTGTGCTCGGGGTTGTTGATGAACCGGCTCATGATGATCTCCTTGATCGAACGAAAGTAAGTAAAAAGAGAGAAGTAAGTCGCTGTCTCCTGATCACGCCGACGGGCGCAAACAGGAGCCCGGCATTCGTCTTGGTAAGCAATTCATATGCGGGCCTCCTTTCGCGCCCCGATTCCGTGGTCGGCTTAATAACCTACCGCCTTTGTGTGTTTTGAATAGTACGAGCATTGTCTCCCTCGGTCAATCACTTATAAGCGCTAACTTGTTATCTGTTTTATAGATAACTATCGAAAGGACGGGCACCGATGACCCTTCAGCAGCTTCGCTTTCTGATCGCCGTGGCAGAGTCCGGCTCAATCAACGCCGCAGCTCAGCGCCTCTATACCGCTCAGTCCAACATCTCAAACGCCGTCAAAAGCCTAGAACAAGAGCTCCATCTGGAGATCTTTACGCGCTCCAGCCGCGGCGTCACGCTCACCAACGACGGCACCGAGCTTTTGGGCTATGCGCGCCAGGTCGTAGAGCAGGCCGACATGCTCGAGGCGCGCTACGAGGACGGCGGCACCCCGCAAGCCCGCCTCGCCATTTCCGCCCAGCACTACGCCTTTTCGGTCGAGGCCTTTGTCAACGTGGTCGAGCGCTGCCGCGACAGCAAGTTCGAGTTCATCATGCGCGAGACCACCACATCGCAGATCATCGATGACGTCCGTGCGTTTCGCAGCGATATCGGCATTCTGTATCTGGATGACTTTAACGCCCGCGTTCTGCAGAAGGCCTTCGCCGATGCCCGCGCAAGCTTCCATCCCCTATTCGACGCGACGGTCCACGTCTTCGTTAGCGAGCGCCACCCGCTCGCACGCCGCCCGCAGCTGTCCCTTGCCGACCTCACGCCCTATACGCGCTACAGCTTTGAGCAGGGAACCTCAAACTCCTTCTATTACGCCGAGGAACCTTTTAGCTATATCCCTTGCGACCGCAACATACGAATCTCGGACCGCGGAACACTTACTAACTTACTTATCACGTCGAACGGTTACACCCTGTCGACCGGTGTCCTCTCCAATGAAATGCAATGGGGCATGGCATCGATCCCGCTAGCAGACGCCCCAACGATGCACGTTGGCTACATCATGCACGACGAGCGCAAGCCCTCTCTCCTCTTGCAGCAATACCTCGACGAGCTCAACCGCATCATCCATGCCAACTAACTGTCGGAAGACGGGGTAGAAATCGTAGATTGCTAGCCCCCGGCGGGCATGGCGCTACAATGGTCACTCACACGAAACGTACCCAACGAAAGGAACCATGTGAAGGTCATCATCTATACCGACGGCTCGGCCCGATCAAATCCGGGACGCGGCGGCTACGGCGCCGTGCTCAAATACACCAACCCCGCCGGCAAGACCTTCACCTCCGAGCTTTCACGCGGCTACGCCAAGACCACCAACAACCGCATGGAGCTCATGGCCGTTATCGTGGCGCTCGAGGCACTCAACCGCCCCTGCGAGGTCGAGGTCCATTCCGATTCGCAGTACGTCGTCAACGCCTTTAACAAGCACTGGATCGACGGCTGGAAAAAGCGCGCGTGGAAAACTGCCAACAAGCAGCCCGTCAAGAACCGCGACCTGTGGGAGCGCCTGCTTGCCGCAAAGAGCAAGCACAAAGTGGAGTTCATCTGGGTTAAGGGCCACGCCGGCCACGAGCTCAACGAGCGCTGCGACGAGCTCGCCACCACGGCGGCCGACGGCAGCAACCTCGATATCGATACCGGCTTTAACGAGAGCGACCTGTAACGGCGTTTTCGCACGCTATTTCCTGCCCCCTCGCGCTACACTCATCCTGTAAACCGAACGGCACGAGGGGGATACATGCTGCGTATAGCGACCATCGGCACATCCATGATCACCGACGACTTTATCCAGGTCGTCAACGCCAACGACCAAGCCGCGTTTGTGGGCACGCTCTCGCGCGATGCCGAGCGCGGCGCCGCCTTTACCACCGAACACGGCGGCGAGCGTAACTTCACCGCACTTGACGAGCTTGCGTCCACCGACGACGTCGACGCCGTCTACATCGGCAGCCCCAATGCGCTCCACTACGAGCAGGCCCTTGCCTGCATCGCCGGTGGCAAGCACGTCATCGTCGAGAAACCCTTCTGCGCCACCGAAGCGCAGGCACTGGAAGTCTTCCGCGCTGCCGAGGCAGCAGGTGTCGTGGCCCTCGAGGCCATGCGTCCCCTCCACGATCCCGCCTTCCACGCCATCGAGGACGCCCTGGGCGAGATCGCCCCCATCCGCCGCGCCTCATTGCGCTTTGGCAAGTATTCCTCGCGCTACAACGAGATTCTCGCGGGACGCGCCACCAATATCTTCGACTGCAATATGGCATCGGGTTCCCTCATGGACATTGGCGTCTACACCATCGAGCCCATGGTCGAGATCTTCGGCATGCCCTCCGGTCTCACCAGCATGACCACGCTGCTCGATCCCTCAACGCAAGAGCTCACCCATGGCCCCATCGACGGTTGCGGCTCCATTCTCGTCAGCTATGGCGGAGGCCGCATCTCCGTCGAACTTGCGCATTCAAAGATCACCAACGACCTGCTGCCCTCGCAGATCGAAGGCGAGCGTGGCACTATCCAGATCGACCATCTGTCCACGCCCCGCAACGTCCGCATCGACTATCGCGGCGACGTCGTACGCGGATCGGCAACCGAGGCGCCGCGCGAGCAAGGCGACAACGGCCGCGTGCTCGACCTGCCCAAATCGAGCAACACGATGGAATACGAACTCGCAGACTTTATCACCGCCATCGGCGGCATCGATAACGTTAAGGAAGAGATTTGGGAGACCCCGGCGGGACGCCACGAGCTTGGCCACTACCGCGATGTCACGCTCGTCTCGCTGCGCATCATGGATGCCGTGCGCCAGCAGGCCGGCATTACCTTCCCGGCCGACGCAGACAAGCTGGCCTAGCGATGGGCTTCCTCGATACGTTCTTCTCCAGCGTCACCGGCGGCAGTCGAGAGCCTCAAAAACCATCAAACGTCGAGCTCGAGCTGCGTCGCAGGCTTACTGTGCTCGCAAGCGACGAGGCCACTCAAGACACTCCCCTGCGCTATTTCCTGCGGTGGGAGGGGCAGGTCCAGGGCGTCGGTTTCCGCTTTACCAACACCAACCTCGCACAGGCACGCGCACTCACCGGCTGGGTGAGTAACATGGAAGACGGGTCAGTCGAGATGGAGATACAGGGAGCTCCGGCAAACATCCTGTCTCATCTCGAGGCGCTTCATGCCTCCTATGAGCGCATGGGAACGCGTTTTCGCCTCGTAGACGCCCAGACCCGAGCCCCACTTGCCAATGAAGACGGTTTCATTCCTCGTTATTAGTATTGTGTGCTAAATACGGTATCATTTACCTACGACCGTTGATAGAAAAGAGGCGAGGCGCATGGCGGTGCAGAGAAGGAATACCAAGCAGCGAAAGCTGGTTCTTGACGCTGTGCGCCAAAGCTATAACCATCCCACCGCCGACGAAATCTACAACGCCGTACGCGAACAGGATGACAAGATCAGCCGCGGCACGGTCTACCGCAACCTCAATCTCTTAGCCGACGCAGGGGAGATTCTCTCTATTAAGACGCCGGGCGGCAGCCGCTTCGATCGCACCATCGAGCCGCACGCACATATCATCTGCACCTCGTGCAGCCGCGTCATCGACGTACCGCTCCCCTTCGATGCCCAGCTCGACGCCAAGGCGTCCGAGCAAATCGGCTGGCGCGTCACGTCGCACTACACCATCTTTGAGGGCCTCTGTCCCGACTGCCGGTAGATGTTTGGGACATGCCTTAAAATCCACCTTTCTGCACTCTGCAGCAAAAAGTAGATTTCTAGGCATGCCGCATATATCTACTCGGCGAGTAGGCGATGCAGTTCCTCTTCGACCGTGCGCACGTAGCGGACGCGGTCGTTGATGCCGCGCATGGTGGGGTTGCAGCTCTCCATCAAATAGGGATGGCCCACGACGTTGAGCATGTCGCGATCGTTCTCATTGTCCCCAAACGCCATCATCTCATCGGGCGAAACCCCCAGGGCACGACCGTAATCGGCAAGCGCGGAGCCCTTGCCCGAACCGAAACCGATAAAGTCCGTCCATTCGGTTCCCGACGTCATAACGTCAACACGGTCGCTAAAGAGGCGCTCGAAATACTCCAGCGCCGCCGGCTGCTCCGCCTCGGGTGTCTGGAAGGCAATCTTAATGACGTCCTCGTCGATGTCCTCGGGACGGTCGACTACCGCCACATCACAATGGACCTCATAGCGCAGGTGGTCAACAAACGCATCGTTGCCGCTCATGGTATAGAGGTGCCCCTCACACGACAGGGTCACGTCGGCACGGGGTACGCAACCACGGCATTCGCGATATCCATGGCCAGGCCACGTTCCATAGAACGCTTGACCACGGCACGTCCCTCGCTCATCACCAGGGCTCCGTTTTCGCATACATAGGCGAGCTCATCGGCCACCGGGGCAAACAGGTAGCGCAGACTCGCATATTGACGGCCACTCGCCGGCATAAACACGATACCGCGACGATGCAGCTCATCGATAAGCTCAAAGGCCTCGGGACGCGGCTCGCGCTCCCCCGGATGCAGCAACGTGCCATCCAAATCGCATGCAATCAGCTTGATTCCCTCAAGACCCATATGCTTCCCCCAAAGCATCTCATCAACAGCAAGACGGGCCTTGATCGGTCGCCCCTCAAAGCCCGTCTTGCGCATACGCGCGCTTAGCCGCGCGTCTTTTTTACGATGGTAAAGTCGGGAGCCATGCTCACGACAACATCGGCCGCACTCGACGCAAAGCGTCGGCCCGCATCGAGCTCGCGCGAAACGATCGAGATTCGAGCTCCCTCGACACCCCGGAGCATGCGGCCCAAAACAGGCTGCACCGGCGTATACATGCGCACGGTATGCTCGTCCGAGTCGCCCCGAAAGAGCGGCGCATGCATGTTGCCGATCTCCCAACACGCATGCGCGAGCGCAATCGGATCCATGCGGTCGACTTCGACCAAATAAACCTCGGCGCTGCGCAGGCGCACGACAACCGCCACGGGCACCATGCCCGAACGGTCGATGGCGAGCACGTCGCCATCGGCAAGACGACCGCCGTCGGCAGTATCCAGCCGAACATCGATCGTGCGCCCCAGCTCCGTCACGCCCACAAACGCACATACATCGGCCTGGTCCCAATCGAGCAGTAGCTCGTCAACTTCAAAGACGCCGCCCAACTTCCGGCGAAGCAGGAGTTCATAGGACGGGTCGTTGAGATTTCCGAGGCACGCTGTCGAAACCAGATTCGCAGGCATGGCCTAGTCCTCGACCTCGACGAGCTCGATATCAAAGTTGAGATCCTTGCCGGCGAGCTCGTGATTGGCGTCGAGCGTCACGGCCTCGGGCGTCACGTCGATGACCACGGCGGGGACGGGCATGCCGCTCGGCGTGGACAGGAAGAGCTTCATGCCCTTCTCGATCTGCTCGATATTGGGAACCTGCTCGGCCGGGAAGGTCAGAACCATCTCGGGATTGTGCTCGCCGTAGGCATCGGCAGCAGGAATGTGCACGGTCTTCTTCTCGCCCACCTGCATGTCGACAACAGCGGCGTCGAAGCCCTTGATCATCTGACCGGCGCCACAGGTGAACTCCAGCGGCTCGCCGCGATCGTAGGAGCTATCGAACTGCGTGCCGTCATCGAGCGTGCCGCGATAATGGGTCTTGACCTTCTTGCCCTGGTTGGACATGGAAACCTCCGTGATAGGGGCGGCGCACAACGCGGACCGCCGTGAACATATGGCGCTAACTATACCCTAGTCATACAATTCAAAGACAGTTTGCAAAGAAACGGTGCAACCGGAGGAACTATGGCATATCCCGTATTTGACCTACATTGCGACACCGCCGACCGCATCGGCTGGGCCACGCTCGATCTCGACCTGCGCTTTACCGCCGGCACCGACGGTTATTTCCCCGGCGACGAAACCCATCCGCAAGATTTCGACCTCATCGAGGGCAACGCCTGCGCCATCTCGCTCGCAAAGATCGGCAACACGCCGTGGGCACAATGCTTCGCCACGTTTGTCCCCGACGAGATTCCCACCGCTCACGCCGCGCGCTTCCAGGCGCAGATCATGGCGCACATGAGCGGCCAGGCAATGCTCAACCACGACAGCATGGTCAACGTACGCAGCGCCGCTGACATTCGCCCTGCGCTCAAAGACGGCAAGGTCGCCTGCATCCATACCATCGAAAACGCCACGTTCTTTGCCGAGGACCCCGCGCTGATCGAGGTGCTCAAGAGCTTGGGCGTACTCATGTCATCACTCAGCTGGAACGCGCAGGGGCCGCTCGCGAGCGGCCACGACACCCACGCCGGCCTCACCGCCGCCGGCATCGAGGCGCTCACGCAGATGGAGCACGCCGGCATGGTGCTCGACGTCTCCCACCTCAACGATGAGTGCTTTGACGAGGTTGTCGCCCACGCCACGCGCCCCTTCGTCGCCAGCCACTCCAACTCCCGCGCAGTCTGCGGCGTCAAGCGCAACCTTACCGATGACCAGTTCCGCACCATTCGCGACATGGGCGGCATCGTCGGCCTCAACTACTGCAGCGAGTTCCTTTCCAACGACGCAACCGACAAAACCGCCGCAGACGTCACCTTCGACCAGCTAGCGGCACATATCGAGCACTGGCTCGACCTGGGCGGCGAGGACGTCATCGCGCTCGGCGGCGACTGGGACGGCGCAACTGTGCCCGCCTTCCTCTCCGATGCCAGCAAGATGCCCGAGTTCCAGAACATGCTCTCCAAGCACTTCGGCAAGACCGTGATGCAGAAGCTCTGCAGCGACAACGCGCTCGCCTTCTTTGAGCGTTATTAATTTCGCATCCCTTGAGCAGGCCGGCATGCCGAACGGTCGACATGCCGGCCCGTCCCCAATCCAAAGGACCGCTTTTGACGCAGCAATTTACGATTTCCATATCCCGACCGGATGGGACGCCCATCCCCGTCGTCGTTACCAAAAAGCGCGTCAAGAACTTCAACCTACGCGTCACATCGAGCGGCGAGGTCCACGCCAGCGCACCGATCGGCGCCAGCCGCGAGCGTATCGAAACGTTTGTGAAGCGCAACAGTGCCTGGATTATCAGCCGACTTGCCCAGCGCGAACAACGTCAGGCGACGGCGCGAGAGCCGCTCAGCCCCTCGTCCATCATTGCACTTTGGGGCAAGCCCATCACGGTACAGGACGCACTCGATCACAACTTTGCATCACCCGCACCGCGGCCCAAGCAGGCCACTTTCGCAAGTTTTATGGGTACCGACGAGCCAAGTGGGCGCGCGCAGGCAAAGCAGCGCACAGCCCTTGACGGCCTAACGCCCAAAGAACTCCAGACCCGCATCGACCAACTCTATGCATCCGAGGTCACCGCAGCGCTACGCGACATCGTGCACGCGTACGAAATCGCAATGGGCGTCACCGTGGCCCGCGTCTCCGTGCGCAGTATGAAAACGCGTTGGGGTTCCTGCACGCCCAAAACCGGCGCCATTCGCATCGCGCGCGAGCTCGCCGCCTACCCCGTCGAATGTCTCGACATGGTTGTCGCCCACGAGCTCGTCCACTTGCTCGAGCCAAGCCACAATCAACGGTTTCACGCCCTGCTCAACACATACTGCCCCAACAATAGAGCACTGTCTCAGCGGCTCAAGCAGCCACCCATAGAGTCGTATTAGAACCGGTTAGCGCACGCGCTCGATCTCGACGCCGCAGCTTGCCAGGGGCAGGCCAACAGGAGCCCACGGCTTATCGAGCTTGATGCGCACACCAAGCAGCAGGGGGTAACGACGTAGCAGCATCTGGGCCACACCCTCGGCTGCAGCCTCGATGAGTTTAAACGTATGCTCGCGCAGATAGCCATCGACATCGTGGCACACCGAGCCATAGTCAATCGAGGCGTCTAGGTTATCGTGCTCCCCCGCCGCGCGCAGGTCGGCATAGAGCACTAGAGAAACGATGAACTTCTGGCCCAGCGCATTCTCTTCGGGATACACGCCATGGTTGGCAAAAACCTCAAGGCCGTCAATGACAATACGGTCGGCATGGCGCAGGTCGTCATAGCTCACGTGGGGCACCGCCGTTGCGGTGGATATTTCGCCCCTTCCACGGCGGGCGAGCTCGGCGCCTTCAGTCTTGGTTGCGTTCTCGGGCAGCTTCTTGTTACTCATCGCGATCGTCTCCTTCGTTTAGAACCCCGACCGCGCAAACTAACTACACGCGAATCGACAGGTTCTTTTTATCATCGCTCCAGTTGCAAGCATTGCGCGCGGGGCATGCAAAGCAGGCGCGCGACGCTTTGTCGGCCGCATAGAGCAGACGCTCAAGCGGTTGGCTGTTCACGCGCAGCTTTCGATGGCCCAAAATGGCCGTCTTAATGGCTGCGGCATCGGCCGGCTCAAACGCCACGTCATCGGGCATGCCGCCGAGAATCGCATCAGCGACGCGTTCGCTTGCAACATCATGGGATATACCCGATTCATACTGTTCATCTTTGCCGATATCGTGAAGAAGTGCCGTGGCGTAGATAACCTCGCGGTCAAATTCGAGCTGTTCCTCGAGATTCTTGATCCACATAATGCGAGCGACATCGAGCAGATGGTCAATACCGTGGCGGCAGAAAATGCGCCCCGATTCCAACTGTGCAATGTTGCCCAGGTGCCGCCGGAACAGCCCGTTGGAACAGATGTAATCGATACGAGGCATGACGCCAAAAGGCGCCAGGCCCGAAGCCATAAAACCGCGACGCGGCGTTCCCTCATCGGTCTTCGATGCAAAGTCGTTAACGGCTCTCATGGTTAGCGGTCCAGCATCCTAAAGAATCGCTCCTCGAGCGCGGGATCAGTCTCAAAGACGCCGCGGCGAGCGAGCGTCACGGTCTTGGTGCCGGGCTTTTGCACGCCGCGCATGGTCATGCACATATGCTCGGCCTCCATGAGCACAATCGCTCCCTGGGGAGCAAGATATTCCATGAGAGCGTCGGCAACCTGCGCACACAGCTGCTCCTGCAGCTGCAGACGACGGGCATAAACCTCAACCGTGCGGGCGAGCTTGGAAAGCCCAGCCACCCGACCGTTAGGGATATAACCAATGGCGGCCTTACCATAAAACGGCAGCAGATGATGTTCGCACAGCGAGTAGAACGTGATGTCGCGCTCGATAACCAAATCGTTCGAAGCGACGGCAAAGGTTTTGGACAGATGCTCCTCGGCACTCTGGTCCATACCGCCGGCAATCTCGCCATACATACGGGCAACGCGCGCCGGGGTCTCCAGCAGGCCCTCACGAGTTGGGTCCTCGCCTATGCCCTCAAGCAACAGCTTAATGGCGGCCTCGACTTTTTCCTGATCGACCATCTGGGCCTCACTTTTCCGATTTCACGTTCGCGCAATGGTACCACGCCCTCCGGCATCGACCACAAGCTACATAGTATGGGTCGAGTAGACCGGATCGTCCCGCCAAAGTTCAACCGCATCACAAAGCGCAACACCCTCGCGCTCAGCACGGGCGCGCGTAGCGTTCATATCGATCACGCGCTGGTTGCTCGAGCCCCTAAAGCGCAGCGTGATATCGTACAGGTCCTGAACAAACGGGCCGTCCACCAACATGTCGAGGCAGGCAAGGATGCGGTCCGTCACCTCGGTATGATGACGACCGCCCGGCATAAGCTCCTCGAGTACATCGCCAGTAAAGCACCAAATGGTCTTTCCTGACCCCGCAGGATAGGCCGCACGCACGCGTTCGATAAAGTCAACAAGCCCCGCCTGATTCTCGGGCTCCATAGGCTCGCCGCCCAGAATCGTCAGGCCATCGATAAAGGGATGGTCGAGACTCTCGATAATCTTATCCTCGACGGCGCGATCAAAGGGCTCGCCCGCAGCAAAGTCCCACGCGACAGAGTTAAAGCAGTTCTTGCACCCACGACGGCATCCGCTCACAAACAGAGAAGTACGAACGCCTTCCCCATCAGCAATGTCGAAATACTTTATGTTCGCGTAGTTCATAGGTAACTCTCCTGGGAGGCCGGGACATATCATCCCGTCCTCAAACATTCTCGGCCTGCGGCCTGCGAAACTGCGGGCGGGACGATATGTCCCGGCCTCATGCAAAAGGTAACTCAATGAACGAAGCGAACATCGAGCATAGGATTCGAGGTCCAATAAAAACTGGGTTGCGGCTCAACCGCCATCGCAAGTAAATCGCAGCTGCAGCTCGAATTATATCCGCTAAGAACTTCGAGGAGTGAGCAGACCGCATGCCGCATCTCAGCTACATCAACTTGGCTGCCCCGTAGCGAGGCCCCGGACCTTTGCTCGATATGAGTTCCGCACGAACAGGAGGCGCCAGTGGCGCCTCCGTCGTGAGCCAGGACTGTCCGAAATAGCGAGCAAAAGTCCGGGGCCTCGCTACGGGGCAGCCTGGGATGGTTATTAGAGATGCAGCACGCGGTCGCGGATCTCCTCGGTTCGACCCTGGTTCCAGAATTGGGTACCGATGTAGCCGCACGTACGACGAGCGACGTTCATCTTCTCCTGGTCGCGGTTGCCGCAATTGGGGCACTCCCACACCAGCTTGCCATCGTCCTCGACAATCTTGATCTCGCCATCGTAGCCGCACACCTGGCAGTAGTCGCTCTTGGTGTTGAGCTCGGCGTACATGATGTTGTCGTAGATGTACTGCATCACGCGAATGACAGCCTTGAGGTTGTCCTGCATGTTGGGAACCTCAACGTAGGAGATAGCCCCGCCCGGCGAAAGCTGCTGGAACATGCCCTCAAACTTAAGCTTGTCGAAGGCATCGATCTCCTCGGACACGTGGACGTGATAGCTGTTAGTGATGTAACCCTTGTCCGTCACGCCCGGGATAATGCCAAAACGGCGCTGCAGGCACTTGGCGAACTTGTAGGTCGTCGACTCCAACGGCGTACCGTACAGCGAGAAATCGATGTCGCTCGCAGCCTTCCACTCCGCGCACTTGTCGTTCATACGCTGCATGACGGCCATGGCAAACGGCGTGCCCTCCTTCTCGGTGTGGCTATGGCCCGTCATGTACTTGACGCACTCATACAGACCGGCATAGCCCAGGCTGATGGTGGAATAGCCGCCCACGAGCAGCTTATCGATTGTCTCGCCCTTCTTCAGACGCGCCAGGGCACCGTACTGCCAAAGAATCGGCGCGGCATCCGAAAGCGTGCCCATCAGGCGCTCATGACGGCACAGCAGGGCGCGGTGGCACAGCTCAAGGCGCTCGTCGAAGATCTTCCAGAACTTGTCCATGTCCTGATGCGAGCTCAGCGCGACATCGGGCAGGTTGATGGTCACAACGCCCTGGTTAAAGCGACCGTAGTACTTGGGTTTGTTCGGGTCATAGTTCAACGCGTTGGCCACGTTGTTAAATCCGTTACCGGAGCGGTCGGGCGTCAGGAAGCTGCGGCAACCCATGCAGGTGTAGCAATCGCCGTTGCCGGCGGTCTCGCCCTTCGACAGCTTGAGCTCGCGCATCTTCTTCTCGGAGATGTAGTCGGGCACCATGCGCTTGGCGGTGCACTTGGCAGCCAGCTGGGTCAGGTAGAAGTACGGGGAATCCTCGTGAACGTTATCGTCCTCGAGTACATAGATAAGCTTGGGGAATGCCGGGGTAATCCAAACGCCGGCCTCGTTCTTAACGCCCTCGTAGCGCTGGCGAAGCGTCTCCTCCACAATCATGGCAAGGTCGTGCTTCTCCTGGGGCGTGCGGGCCTCATTGAGATACATAAAGACCGTCACGAACGGCGCCTGGCCATTCGTGGTCATAAGGGTCACGACCTGATACTGAATCGTCTGGACGCCGCGACGGATCTCATCGCGCAGGCGATCCTCAACGACCTCACGGACCTTCTCGGCAGACGCAGAGACGCCGAGCTCCTCAAGCTCGCGAGCGACCTCGCCGCGAATCTTTTGACGGCTCACCTCGACAAAGGGGGCAAGATGGGTCAGCGAAATAGACTGCCCGCCGTACTGGGAGGAAGCAACCTGGGCGATAATCTGCGTCGCGATGTTGCAGGCAGTCGAGAAGCTGTGCGGCTTCTCGATCAGCGTGCCCGAGATAACGGTGCCGTTCTGGAGCATGTCCTCCAGGTTCACCAGATCGCAGTTGTGCATGTGCTGGGCAAAGTAATCCGAATCGTGGAAATGGATCAAGCCCTCATTATGGGCATCCACGATCTCCTGGGGCAGCAGCACGCGCTGGGTCAGGTCCTTGGAAATCTCGCCGGCCATATAGTCGCGCTGAACGGAGTTGACGGTCGGGTTCTTGTTGGAGTTCTCCTGCTTGACCTCTTCGTTATTGCACTCGATCAGCGACAGAATCTTGTCGTCGGTCGTGTTCTTCTGGCGCTTCAGGCTCTGAACATAGCGATAGATGATGTAGTGGCGGGCAACCTCGTAGCAGTCGAGACGCATGATCTCGTCCTCGACCAAATCCTGAATCTCCTCGACCGAAACGGTGTGGCCCGCGTTCTCGCATGCCTCGGCGACATTTTGTGCCGCGTAAACCACCTGGCGGTCGGTTAGACGAGAGCTCTCCTCGACCTCCAAGTTTGCGGCGCGGATAGCATTGACGATCTTATCGATGTCAAAGACAACCTCGGTGCCGCTGCGCTTGATGATCTTCATCCTCTTGCCTCTTTCACGTCGTAGTCTCATTGCGTTTCAGAGCCAAACGATGCCCGACAGGGCTTGCCCCTGTCTTGCGGCGCCGTCGCGCAATCTTTGTTCTCGATAAACCATAAGCCTCCATGCGGACATTCCCTGGAGCCGATCAAGCGGCTCAAGGACACGTTCAAAAGAGGCAGTTAAGGTCTTCGTTCTCTGTCCGCCATCTATCATACGACAAAGACGCATCTATATCCTGTATTCTTTTTTTAGGTCAAACACAACATATAGTGTTTCAGCAGGTCAAAGCAATTAGTCATTTTGCAGACGCATTAAAAATGAGGGGTATTTGACAAGTCGGTAAAACGTTACCAACACGGCTACCTGCATGGCAGTTATAAAACCCCCTTAGTCAAGCCGCTGACAAATCCTACCAAAACCAAGCCGCTCACACCAAAAGAATCCAAAAGATTATGCTTGACCAACATGTTGCGGTCGTGCCTTGCCGAGCCTCATGCAACCGCGGCACGAGTCCTTGAAAGATATGTGTATGCAAACGGAGAAGATGAGAGTTTTCTCGGATGACTACTGAGAAGCATCCTAGAAGATCAAAAAACTCGAAATTTGGCGACACATTTGGCAACCAAAACAAAACAGCCCAGAGACATAGCCTCTGAGCTGCGAACATTTGGTGGGCGTTAGAAGATTTGAACTTCTGACCTCTTCCGTGTCAGGGAAGCGCTCTCCCCCTGAGCTAAACGCCCAAATGGAGCGGACAACGGGGCTCGAACCCGCGACCCCAACCTTGGCAAGGTTGTGCTCTACCAACTGAGCCATGTCCGCCTGCGAGGATTTAATATACGGGATAATCCACCCAAATGCAAGAACTTTTTTTGAAAAGTTTTGCGACACCCTCGCGAACCTCGCGAAGACATCAGCCACCACGGAAAGCGCAGGCAAACGCAAACTCGCCGCAAGAGGCCCCTACAACTCAGCGAGCATGATCCAGGCAGAACTGTCCTGCGCGAGCTTGCCGTCTGCAAGCGGTGATGAGGTGAGCAGGACCCTGCCCGCCGGCAGCTCCACGGGTGCTGCACCGAAGTTCGTCACACACGCCCAGCCGTTGTCACGGCGATAGGCGATGACGCCGCCCTCAGCGCCCTCGGCACCATCCGCAAGGCCGGTGCGCCCGTCAAGATCGAGCCACTTAAGATCGTTGGCGCGCCCGCGCAGCTTGCGCCGCAGCCAGAGGGCGTCACGATAGAGCGCAAGCATCGATGTCGGGTCCGCTTCTTCCCTATCGGCAGCGTAATCGGAAAACCATGCAGGCTGCGGCAGATGGGGCGCCGCATCGGCGTCCGCCGGTGAAAACCCAAACGATCCGCCCTGCACGGGATCGTCCGCTGCCACCCACGGCAGGGGCACACGGCAGCCGTCGCGCCCCTTCTCGCGCTTCGGTCCGTGCGTATTGGTCGCAGTAGGATCTTCGAGTGCGGCCCACGGGATATCGGCCACCTCAAAAAGGCCGAGCTCCTCACCCTGATACACGTATGCCGAGCCCGGAAGCGCCAGCTCAAGCAAAAGGGCCGCCCGCGCGCGGCGCTCACCGAGTTCACGGCCCTCGTCATAAGACGACCCGTCGCGTAAGAGCCAGTCGAGCGCAATCTGATGGTAGCGCGTCGCCTTGATTTGCGGCAGGGCATAGCGTGTCGCCACGCGCGGCACGTCGTGGTTGGAGAGTACCCAGGTCGAGGCAGAATTGGATTCGATAGCCGCCTTCAAGCCCTTCTCGATTGCAGCGTGCATGTCATCATAGGTCCAAGTGGCCTTGGCGAACTCAAAGTTGAATGTCTGGCCAAGCTCGCTGGGGCGTGCGTAGAGATACTGGCGCTCGGGCAGAACCCACGCCTCGGCAACGGCGCTGCGCGGCGGATCATAACGGTCGAACACGCGGCGCCACTCGCGATAGATCTCATGGACCTCGTTGCGGTCCCACAGCGGATGGGTGCCGTCCTCAACCATGTCATCGCCCTCGGCGAGATGCCACCG
The DNA here is from genome assembly GCF_003465595.1 of Collinsella sp. AF05-9. Taxonomy (NCBI): domain Bacteria; kingdom Bacillati; phylum Actinomycetota; class Coriobacteriia; order Coriobacteriales; family Coriobacteriaceae; genus Collinsella; species Collinsella sp. AF05-9. Next base: position 4,828 of record NZ_QSBB01000007.1, on the reverse strand, counting down.
GTCGAGGTCATCGCGGTCGAGATCCTTGGCGAGACCGTGCGCCACATCAATGCGAAAGCCATCGACGCCTCGATCGCTCCAAAACGCCAGGACGTCGCAAAAGAACGCATGAACCTCGGGACACGACCAGTCAAAGTCCGGCTGCTCGGGCGTAAACATGTGCAGATACCACTGACCGTCCGCGACGCGCGTCCAGGCGGGGCCACCAAAGTTGGCATTCCAATTGGTGGGAGGCAGCTCGCCGTGCTCGCCGCGACCATCGCGGAAGATATAACGGGCGCGCTCGGGCGATCCGGGGCCGGCGGCAAGAGCGGCTTTGAACCAGGGGTGCTGGTTGGACGAATGGTTGGGCACGATGTCGACGATGACCTTGATGCCGTGCGCATGAGCCGCGGCGATCATGTCATCGAAGTCGTCAAGCGAGCCGAGACGTGGGTCGACATCGCAGTAGTCCGCCACATCATAGCCGCCATCGACGAGAGGCGATGGGTAAAACGGGCTCAGCCAGATGGCCTCGATACCCAGCCGCTCAAGATAGTCCATCTGCTGGGTAATGCCCGCGATATCGCCCAGACCCGAACCAGTCGAATCCTTAAACGAGCGCGGGTAGATTTGATAAATCGCGGCATCGGACATCCATGGGCGCGAAGAGGACTTTTCTGTAGCCATGGGGTGCGACTCCCTTGCAACGAGGTTTTGCGAGATGTCCACGATGATACGCCCAAAGCGGACATTCGCGGCAAACAACGCCACAGCCACGCCCCAAAACGCTCGCTCCCCCTCGGGTTCGAGCCCAAGCGACGGGTACGAAAAAGCCCGGCTACCGTAGTAGTCGGGCTGCTGCGTTTGGAGCGGACAACGGGGCTCGAACCCGCGACCCCAACCTTGGCAAGGTTGTGCTCTACCAACTGAGCCATGTCCGCATATGTAAAACAAAACGGGCGCCGGAGCGCCCGGATGTTGCCTGGAGGCGAAGCCCGGATTCGAACCGGGGGTAAAGGCTTTGCAGGCCTCTGCCTTACCACTTGGCCACTTCGCCGAAAAAGGACCGCCTAAACGGTCCGGAAATGCAATGGAGCGGACAACGGGGCTCGAACCCGCGACCCCAACCTTGGCAAGGTTGTGCTCTACCAACTGAGCCATGTCCGCTTGCGGGTTATTAATTTACGCGAGTTGTCCAAAAGACGCAAGTACTTTTTTCAAAAAACTTGTCTGCCGCATGTTCTTAGTAGCTAAACGCGCTAAAGCGATTGGCTAGGCACACGATTCCAGCGCTCCGCTAAACAGCTTCACCATCTGCACGCGCGTGCCGACGCCGTCCGTACGACGAGCAACCTCCACGTTATCGACGAGCATACGCATAAGCTTGATACCACGGCCGCGCTCCTCAGATGCGACCGGTACGCTCGTTTCATCGATAGAATAGCCGGCACCTCGATCAAGCACCTCAACCACAACGCGATCGCCATAGGCCTGAACCGTCAGGACGCACCCGATACCGCCCGCATGGTCATAGGCATTACCCAGCGCCTCCCCCGACGCCAATGCGACATCGTAGCGCTCGTCACGGCGCAACGGAAGCGATTCAAGGAGTTCGGCGATGCGATGTCGGTAGTATGGAAGATTCTCGATACCCTGACGGACCTCGACGCTCTTACTCCAGCGAGGCAGCTCCCCCACCGGAATGGCGGGAATAGACTCCCGTGTCGGCCCCGCGACATGAAGGATATCGACAAGACGAGCAATCTCCAAAAAGCGAACAACTTCACCCGATGCATTGACGAGCGAGAGCAGGCCTTCTCGCCTCATGAGCTCACGAGCGCGCGTAAGCAGGAATGCCAAGCCCGTCGAATCGATAAAGCTAACAGCCTGACAGTTGATGACGACACGACGCACGCCGCGGCCAATCAAAGCATCCAACCGCCGACGCAGCGCAGGCACCGTGGCGATGTCGATATCGCCTGGTGGCGTCAAAACCGCTATGTCATTCCACTCATTCATACGACCATGGTTCCCCAAAAAAGCCCACTCGATGCATTCGTTTCCCCAACCGTACGGATTCAGCCCGCCCAGCGTCGTCTATGAACGACCCCGTAAAAACTCAAGGGACACCAATGCAATGTCATCGTCCAGCGCCGATTCGGTAAATCGGTCAAGCTCGCCCAAGACCTTGCCGCAAATGCCCGACACGCCCTCACCCGAGACAGAGAGCAGAAGGTCGCGAAGGCGCTGCTCGCCAAAGAAAGCACCCGAGCGGTCACGCGCTTCGATTGTTCCGTCGGTGTACATAAATAGCATGTCACCAGGAGCGAACGTAAACACGCCTGTCTCGTACACCATGCTCTCAAAGGCACCGATTACCCCCGATTGGCATCCAAGCAGCTCGACCTCTCCCCCACGGGCCTCGCCGCCACCCAGCGGCATCGACTCTGGCCTGATGACCATGGTCGGAGGATGGCCCGCCGAACAATACGTTGCGCGTCCGGCTTTAAGGTCAATCTTGGCGATAAAGGCCGTCACGAACGTCTCGACCCTCGAAAAGCCCATAAGCATGCTGTTAAGGGAGCGTGCCATGCGGGCCGGTCCAGCGCCCTCCCAGGCATATGCCGTCAGGGCCGTCTTGACGAGTGCGGACATCGATGCAGCCTCAATGCCTTTGCCAGACACATCGCCCAGAATCATGACGGCGCAATCGTCGGGAAGACGGATGAGCGTATAGAAATCGCCGCCGACCAACGCCGAATTCGTGGCCGACAGGTACACCGAATCGGCGGCGATTCCCGGAACATCCCCCAGTGAATTTCTCATGCCAATCTGGAGCGTCTGAGCGATATGGCGCTCCTCACGCTTTTGAGATTCGCCTTCATAGATCAGTTCAAAGTCATGAGCCAAGTGCACCAAGTAGTCATATTCAAGGTCATCAATCGGCTCTTGGCTACCATCACGAAGCAGCAGCGCGCGCGTCGTCGGGCCCTTCGCAACAGAAGCAGGAACAATCGCGTCGTTACTGTGCTTGCCATCGCCCTTAGAGCGCGGACGCCCCGCCTCGATGCCGGCGTCGACGTAGAGACCCTGGCAAGGCAAGCCATGCGCCCTAAGCCAGCCTCCCATAGGCATCGATTCGTCAACGCGAGTTATACGGACGTGTTTAAGGTCCTCGGCACTCGTGCCGCCCAAAACAGATGCCTCAAAGCCATCAGGGCCAGCCCCCAGACGTGCTGCTGGCGCCGTCGTGGAAAAGAAAAGCTTCTCGGGATCGTCCGGCAAAGCAACGCGGCTGCCGCCTTCAAAATCTATGACGTAGGAATCCAGACTGGCGTCATACTCAATAGGGCAAAAATGGCAGTTGAGCATATTGCAGATCTCGGACGATACCGCCTGGGTAGCCGCGGCGGAATCGTCTAGAAAGGTAAACAACTCATCACGCAAGACATTGAGCGAGCGGCCAAGCTCGGCCGTGCGACGGGAGCGAAGGCTCGATGCCATGCCGACCAGCTGGATAGACAGGTAATCGCAAATGACCTCGAGCACATTAACGTCATAGGCGAGCGGTGCCTGAGGGCGTTTCCAACCAACTTCCAGCACGCCAAGGATCTGCGTACCGTAAAAAACGGGAAGACAGATCTCGCTGCGGTACGGAGGCATATCCTGCATGCGCAACAGGTGCTTAGAACGATTGTCCAGATCCATGAACATACCGGAGGCGACCTTATCACCCTCAAGGTCCTGTTGAATCGACAAGCGACAGGCACGCGACTCACGAAGAACATACGTCGGAATGCCAGCGCCATACGGCAAAAACTCAGGCAGGTAGCTGTCGTACAGCTCCTTGGAAACACCGCGAAGTTTAAAACCACCGCTCTCAGAAAAATAGATAGCGGCACCCGAAGCATCGAGCGTTCCTACAAGCTGGTTCAAAACGGTATCAAGTAGGCTGGGCAGCTCATCGGAGCCCACGGTACTCATAATGACCGAGAGCGTGCCAGAGAGGCGCTTGTTCGCCACTCTAAGCTCCGAAAGCGCACGCTTGAGTTGCCGGTCGTGAGAATACTGTTCCTCGATACTGTGAAGCGCCACCAGGACACGTGGTGCGCGGCGCCCAAAGATGTGTGGAGGCGTTACGGAGCCCGCACGAACCAAGACGGGAATAAAAGAGCCGTCACTCAGCTTGAGCATCAGTTCGTTCTCGGAGCCATCAGTTTCAAATGGCAGACGATGTTCCGTCGCACGTTCAAAAGCGGACGAGTACAGGACGTCTTTAACATCTCCGCCGATGACGTCGGCGCGTTCCTCGCACATCAAACCAAGTAAGCGATTATTCACATGCAGAATGGTTCCGTCGAGCTCGCAGATGATGACAGCATCGCTCGTGATCTCGACTAGTTGGGCAACGTCTGCCCACTCGTTGCGTTCAAGCGTTTCCATCGTGGACCTCACCGTCTATCGGTAACAAAAAAGCCTCCGAAGAGGCTTCTCAAATGCGATGGTGTCGGAGGCGGGACTTGAACCCGCATGACCAAAAAGCGGTCACTAGCACCTCAAGCTAGCGCGTCTGCCAATTCCGCCACTCCGACATGCTATGTTGTTGATTCGCGGTTCGTTTTGTTGGACCCGCGCGTTCAACGAGGAAGATAATAACCTATGATTCGAGAACTGTGCAAGCACTTTTTTGAAAAAAGTTTACGAATTTGTAAATGCGCAGGTAGATCTGTATATCCGGTTCGGAATGGGGGCAGCTTCCCAGCGCGTCCTCGGGCATGCGGTACATTTTGATCCGCGCTTCGCGCTACAAAATGTACCGCCCCCTGCGGAATGCGCTGGGAAGCTG
>NZ_QSBB01000069.1:0-1591 GCF_003465595.1 Collinsella sp. AF05-9 | reverse complement strand
CTGACGCTCCTATTTGGCAAGGTGTTTTTTTAGAATCCATTTTGCGCTCGGCCTCGAAGGCTTGCCTGTCCCAATCGAGCGGAAGTCCGGCCTCGACCCATGCCTCGTAGGCCCTCCTTATGGGCTTGAGCTCCCTTTGGCCCCTCTCCAGCATCGAGATGTACTTCTCGCTGGTTCCCAATATGGACGCCGCCCTCACCTGGCTGACCTTCGCCGCGCGCCTGGCCGCCACGAGCTCCGAGGCGTCCTCGGGCCTCCTGATCTCGTGCGGGTGCATCAGCGCCCGGTACGCCTCCCTGGCCACGTAGCGCTTGAGGCACCTCATGACCTCCCTGTCGCTCTTCCCCCGCGCCCTGGCCCTCTCGGCGTACTCGGCGGTCTCGGGGTCGCGCATGACCCTCTGCCTCGCGATCTCGTGCAGCGCGCTGTTCGCCTGCCGGTCGCCGCCCCTGTTGAGCCTGTGCCTCACGGTCTTGCCGCTCGAGGCGGGGATGGGGCAGGCGCCGCATATCGCCGCGAACGACGCCTCGGAGCGCAGCCTGCCCGGGTTGTCCCCGGCCGCGACCGCGAGCTTGGCCGCGCTCACGGGCCCGCACCCGTACATAGCCAGCAGCGCGGGGCAGTTCTCCTCCAGGGACGCCTCGATCGCGCGCTCCATGTCGAGCGCCGCGTCGCGCGCCGCCGCCCACAGGTCCGCCAGCGCGCCGAGTGCGGCGCCCAGCGCGCCCTCGGCGCGCACGGAGGGGAGCACCTCCATCAGCCTCGGCCCCGCCACCCCGCGGAACCTCGACCTGAGCCCCTCCGGCGCGGTGGTGAGCAGGGACCTCGCGGTGTTGATCGCCGAGGTCCGCGCCTTCACCGCCCCGGAGCGCGCCGCGAGCATGCAGCGCACCCCGTCGACCCACCCGTCCTGGCTCTTGGGGGTCCCGAGCTTTGAGCCGGACATCGCCGCGCGGGCGGCCCTCTCCGCGTCCGCCTCGTCGCACTTTCCCTGTCCCGGGCGCCTCCTCTGCGTCCTCGCCGGGGAGAGCGCCTCGCGCACGGGCATCCCCAGCGACGCGAGGTGCCTGGTGAGGCCCGCCCCGTAGGACGACGTCCCCTCCATCGCGACGCAGGCCGGCTCCCCGGCCGCCGCGATCGCCCCGGCGAGCGCCTCGTATCCCGCCGCGTCGGCGGGGAACTGGCGGGACAGGACCTTGCGGCCCCTCCAGTCGAGGACGTACAGCCAGTGCGAGTCGGCGTGGGTGTCGACCCCGCAGAAGACCGGCCCGCGGGCGCCGGGTGTCGATTCGGTTCTCATGTCTCGCTCCGTTCTTTCCGTGCTCGCCTGGACCGGGCAGACGGCACACTGACGGGGCGCGATAGAATGCGGTTGTTCGGGTCCGCGGTATCGCTCCATGCTCCTATTAGGTCATGCGGCGGTCTCGGCTCGCCGCGGGCCGCGCGGGACATGTCAGGAAACGAGGGCAGCCCTGTGGGCGCCAGCGGAATGTGGAGTCACCGCGCGGTCCGCATCTGATGGTGTCGACGTCAATGGTATACGGGTGCATCATCGACGTCTTCAATACAGAAGATATCAGTGCGGAATGTT
>NZ_QSBB01000068.1:0-1599 GCF_003465595.1 Collinsella sp. AF05-9 | reverse complement strand
TCAATGCCGCCTCGTTTCAAGGCACCTTGCTCGCTCTGGCGGGTTTTCGCTCATATGACCCAATCCGCTGTCAAGAGCCACAATGGCCCCGCCGACCGCTTGCAATCGGTCGGCGGGGCCTGCCGTTAACCCGTCCCGGTCCGCCCCCGGCATGTCATCGACGCCTTCGGCTCAGTCTCATATCCGCGGATACCGTTCTGTCGGCCCGCACTCCATTCCTTCGGCGGGGTTCCCCAAGTCTGTCGAGGCGCATGCGGAGGGCTCCGCGCGCACAGCGAAATAGGGGGTATCCCCGAAGGCCGCCCGGCTCGCCGGGGCGGGGGCTATGTCTATTCCGCGCCCTCCCGGCACATCATGCCGAGGGCCCAGAGCCACCTCACGAGCTCGGCCGCGGTGGCCGCGTTAGCCTTCGCCGCGGGCATGCCGCGGGCGAGCATCTCCTCGCGCCGCCGCAGGAGCCGCTCGGATCCCTTCCTCCCGTGCATCCTTATCTCGAGGGGCACGCCCGTGTCCCTTGGCATGAGCTTCGGCTGGTGCCGTGCCGCGGCGTAGCACCATGAACCCTCAACGGCCAGCTTCCTCACGAGCGCGTTGCCCGCACCGCTGATGCCTCCGAGCCGCACGGAGTCGCCGCTCGACCTCTGACTCGGCGCGAGGCCGAAATAGGCCGTGACCTGCCTTCCGGAACGGAACCTCGTGAAGTCGCCGACCTCGGCCGAGAAGGCTGCGGCCAGCGCGAAGGCGCAGCCCTTGATCGACTGGAGGGCGGCCACCTCCGCGGCGATCGGGCTGGCATCCACGGCTGCCCTGTACTCGGAGAGCAGATCCGCCCGGGCCTCCGCCGCGGCCTCGACCTCGCTCCTCAGAGCGGCGAGCGTCCGAACCCCGCCATCGTCCTCCGGCCTGACCTTGTCGAGCCACCTCAGGAAGTCGTAGGTCCAGTACTTCCTCGGGTTGCCGGCGGGCGTGGTGCCGCCGTAGGCGAACCCTCGCTTTGCGAGGAAGGCGAGCAGCCGCTGCTTGGCGGTCGCCAGGCGCGCGGTCGCCCCGTCGTAGGCGCCGGCGAGGTCCCTGATGCCCTCGACCTCGGGGGAGGGGACCCATACGGGGGAGATGTCGTGGGCGAGTATCGCCTTGGCCATCCTGGCGGCGTCGTTCCTGTCGTTCTTGGAGGCCGAGTCGGCGGCCGACCTGGGGATCTTCGAGACCGCGGCGACGACACACTCGACGCCGAGCCCGGCGAGCTCCCTCTGCGGGGCGAAGCCGGGGTAGCCGCTCTCGTAGGCCGCGAGCGACGGCCCGGGGAACCCACCCATCCACCCGGCGATCTCGCCCCAGGGGTTGCCGGGGAACCTCCTCGTCACGGCCTCGCCGGTGTCCGCGTCGAGGGCGCAGACGGTGGTCGACCTCAGGTGGACGTCCATCCCGAACGCGGTAGAATACTTTGGCATGGGAGCCTCCCAACCTCGTTGCGGCGCGGCTGCGCCTATGGCACTTCAACATCATTGTCGCAGCCCCGACCCGCGGTCACGAGCGGGGGCTCCTATCTTTTTAGTGCCCTCGGATTGGGTCATAGTGTCTGTCGTTGCCAAAACATCG
>NZ_QSBB01000067.1:0-1706 GCF_003465595.1 Collinsella sp. AF05-9 | reverse complement strand
GCCATAAAAAAGCCTCCCATTTCTTGTGTCCAAGAAATGGGAGGCAGTTCACACTACGTGCGGCGGGGGTTCTTTCGTCCTGCGGAATGTCCGCGAAGGTCAGCCCTCAGATCCTGCTACGACTACGTCCTCGGATTGTGGAGCTGGATGAAGGACGTGGCTGATGGGGCGCCTTGTTCCGGTCGCTGTTTCGCGGCTTTGCCGCGAAACCACGCGCTGCTTTGGGCATAGAGGGGGACCTGGTAGCGGACCCAGATGGCCTAGAGGGATATGGGTGCAAACGAGAAATCGTTGTTGGGGTCGTCCTTTTCCATAAACTCATCGAGGCAGAATGTCATATAGATTGGAACGTACAGGACCTTGCCCTCTTTGCTGAGGTTCTCGTGGCTCAGTACAACGGCCTCGGGAATTTTGTACTCGCCCACACTCATCAGACGATCGAGAGCCGCATGCGCTCGAACCTTCTTGCCCGATTTGACCTCGATTGGGACAATATGCCCGTGGGCGCCTTCGATCACAAAGTCAACTTCACCGACCTCACGCGTTTGGTAGTACCATGCATCCGCCCCGAGGGCAACAAGTTCCTGCGCGACCACGTTCTCATAGAGACCGCCAAGGTTGGGAGTTTTCATATCAAGATAGACAGCGCGTGCCGTGCTGCCGGGGTACCGCGATGCTAGCATGCCTGTATCAGACTCGTATAGTCTGAAGGCTGTCATTTTCTCCGTCCTCTTGAGGGGACTCCGTGGCTCCGTCACCCTGGCGACCATCAATCCAACACCTGCGTTAACAAGCCACAGGAAATCCTGTTCATATTTTTTAAGGCGAGCCCCCTCGCCCAGGGATGAAACAACAAAGCGATGGGACTCCGCCTCAAGCTGAACGGGAATTTGTTCGAAAATCGCGCGAACGTTAAACGCTCGAGTCGATGCATATTTAGAGATATCACTTTTGTACTGATCGACCAGCTGAATTTGAAGCTCACGCGTCCTCACGAGTGAATAACCCGAATCGATATAGTTCTGTACGACCTCCGGCATGCTGCCGCAAACGATATAAGCTCTAAAGTTTTTGAGCATCGCCTCATGAATATAGTTTTCGACGGGACGCCTCTCGACAAGGCAGCTGCGGATGTCTGCAAGCACATTCTCACTGATGCTGTTTGCCCAACAAAACTCTTCAAAATCCATTGGCCGCATAACAATGTGCTCGACATACCCCACCGGGAAAGAAGAGATCCCCTTAAACTCAGTCCCAAGCATAGACCCCGAGAAGACATAGCTAAAGCGCCCGTCCTCGACCAACGCCTTCATGAGCGTGACGATCTGCGGATACTCCTGTATTTCATCGACAAAGATAAGCGTATCTCCCTCAACAAGCGGTGCATCCGCAAGAAGGGCCACGCGGTTGATAAAGTCAACGGCGTTCTTAGCGCCAATGAGCACATCTCTTGCCTCGGCATCGAGCAGCAAATTGGCCTCAAAATACGACGCGTAGTTGTCTTTACCAAACGCTCGAATCGCATAGCTCTTGCCAATCTGACGCGCACCAGTAACAAGCAACGCTTTATTGGAGTTGTTCTTCCAGCTCAAAAGCCTGTCAGTGATCTTACGGCGTAGCATAAAACCCCTCAATGACAAAAATTGGCAAATAGATTGGCTCTGTTAGACCACATTTGACACGATCGGCTGTTCGTCGAACCGGGA
>NZ_QSBB01000066.1:0-1963 GCF_003465595.1 Collinsella sp. AF05-9 | reverse complement strand
TCGGAAGGCACGTGCAGACCTTTCGTCATGGCCTCCTACCTTTCTTTCGGGCCCTTGTCAGGGCCGATTCGTTAGCGCCCCTCCGTGTGAGGCGTTATTGCTGACGACATATTTATATCCAAAATCAGCCCATACTTCCACCTTGCCCCCGAACGGTTTTTTATGAGGGGTGAACGGCATACACATATACTTCACGCATGGCACACTTTGATTTAATAAAGTTTATTTACGTGCTTAAATGCTTTTTCAAACCAAATAGCAAATGGAACTTAACTTTATTGAACCACCCTCAAATTGCATATTTCTAATAAAGCTATGAATAGAACTAACGATTCATACCGCGTCTCAACCATTTTCATTTTTATTCAGAAAAAAGTTTGTCCTATTCATTTCTGGTATGCATATTACCGTTTACCAGACGCTTGGTACCGTTCACCGGAAGTTCAGTATAAGGCCCAACGAACACCGGCTCGCCTTACGGCCTCATTTGTAACAACTTGACTTCTCGGTATAGAAAAACAGACCCGCTCCCCTCATGGGAAACGGGTCTGTTATCGATAATCGTAGACAGATTTGAGTGGCTTTGAGAGCCGTCGGAATCCTAGCGATCGAACTCCGCCAGCGCCTCGCCCAGAAGCCTCAGGCCCTCGCGAAGAACGTATTCGCTCGCGCAGTAGCCCAGACGCGCGCCGCAGGGAAGCTCAAAGCGGCTGCCGGGAACCAGCAGCACTCCCCTCTCGGCCAACAGGCGCTTGCAGAACTCCTCATCGTTCTCGGGAATATCCAGCTGGATAAACGAGGTGGATACGCCCTGCGGCGCCGTCCAAGAGACGCGGCTTTGCGTATCGATCCATGCCTGAGCGATATCACGGTTGCCAAACACGATCTTACGGTTGCGCTCAAGGATCTTATCCTTGTGCTCGAGCACGTAGGTCGCCAGGGCGTCGTTGAACACGCCGCCGCAGATCATGGTGTAGTCACGATAGGTGCGGATGCGGTTGGAGACCTCTCCGTCGGCCACGACCCAGCCCACGCGGGCCGCAGGCGTTGAATAGGTCTTGGACACCGAGTTGGTGACGATGGCCTTCTCGTACACGTCGGCCATCGACATAAAGGCCTCGGTGTTCTCGAGCGGCAGGTACACCTCGTCGCACAGCACATAGGCGCCCACCGAGCGGGCGATCTCGGCAATCTGGCCGAGCGTATCGGCATCGAGCACCGTACCGATGGGGTTCGATGCGTTATTGATGCAGATGAGCTTGGTGTTGGGGTGAACGAGGTGCTTGAGCTGTTCGATATCGGGCTTCCAGCCGAGCTCCTCGCGAAGCTCCCAATACTCGACCTCGGCACCGAGCGTACGCGGAATCTCATAGAGCGGCGCATAGGTGGGCCACTCGGCAATCACATGGTCGCCGGGCTCGACCACGGCCATGATGGCGTTGAGGTTAGCACCCGTACAGCCATTGGTCTGCAAAATGTGATCGGGATTGACCTCGCGACGATACAGCTTGGCGACTTCGGCCTTAAACTCCGGCGATCCCTCGATCCAGCCGTAGCTCATCTTCTCGCGATCCAGGCGCTCGTAGAACGTGGCGCCGTCCTGCTCGTCCAGTGCGCGAAGCTCGCCCATGGTCAGCGACGAGATCGTCGACTGAGCGATATCCCAGGTAGCACTCTTCTCCCAAACGTTGAGCCATTCCTCAACACCGATTGTCTTGATATCCATGGCCACCTTATCTGATCTTCATTTAGCGTCATTAAACATGAATGGGGCGGTGCGAAAGATCCGCACCGCCCCAATGGGAGACATCTAATGGCAGCTAGATGTTTGTAGTAAGACCTGTACGGGTCTTTGAAAACCTTAGAGGTCCTCGCGCCAGAAGGGCATGCTCATGCAGCGCGGGCCGCCGCGGCCGCGGGAGAGCTCGGCGGAGGGCACGACGAGAAGGTCCAGGCCCTCCTT
>NZ_QSBB01000065.1:0-2096 GCF_003465595.1 Collinsella sp. AF05-9 | reverse complement strand
TCTGATGACTTGAAGAAGGGGGAGGCCTCGCGGCCTCCCCCTTTTTTGCGTTTACGGGCAACATTCCTTATGCAATTAAATCAATTTAATCATCCACCGCTGAATATAGACGTTCACCGTTCTTTGGTCGGTTCTCTGTTCTCAATGGACTAATATTTGCTTTAGCGCACTGCTGCGCTTGTCCTGTTTTTACACGGGTCGTTTTATTGATTGTGACGGAAGGACTCACATGGCAGATGTTCATGAGCTGCTTGATACTTGGATTGCCAATGTCAAGGACGAGGAGCTCCTCGCTGAGCTTAACACGATGAAGGAGCAGGGTGATGAGGACGCCATCACCGATGCTTTCTTCCAGGATCTCGCCTTCGGTACTGCCGGCCTTCGCGGCACTATCGGTGCGGGCACTAACCGTATGAATATCTATACGGTCGGTCGTGCGACCCAGGGATTCGCTGACTACCTCAATGCGACCTTCGAGCATCCAACGGTTGCCATCGCTCGCGATAGCCGCAATAAAGGTGAGCTGTTCGTTAAGACGACGGCTGCCATTCTTGCAGCAAACGGCGTGACTGCCCTCGTTTATCCCAAGATTTCTCCTGTGCCGACGCTCTCCTGGGCCGTCCGTGATCTTAAGTGCTCCGGTGGCATTTGCATGACCGCTAGTCATAACCCGGCACCGTATAACGGCTATAAGGCCTATGGCCCCGACGGCTGCCAGATCACCAGCGAGGCCGCCGATGCAATTTCTAAGGCTATCGCCGAGACCGATACGTTCACCGGTGTGAAGTCCATGGACTTCGATGAGGCTCTTGAGCAGGGCCTGGTCAAATGGATCGATGACTCGTGCCTCGAGCGTTATTACGACGCCGTTCTCGCTCGCGGCGTTACGAATCTTTCTGCCGAGGAGATTGCCGGCGCACCGCTCAAGCTTGTCTATACGCCGCTGAATGGTACCGGCCTCATTCCCGTCACCACGGTGCTCGAGCGCGCTGGCATCACTGATGTCACGGTTGTTCCCGAGCAGAAGGAACCTAACGGCGATTTCCCGACCTGCCCGTATCCTAACCCCGAGATCCGACAGGCCATGCAGAAGGGCATCGATCTCTGCGAGCAGGTTCACCCCGATCTGCTGCTTGCGACCGATCCCGACGCCGACCGTGTTGGTGTTGCCGTTAAGAATGGCGATGACTATCTGCTGCTGACCGGTAACGAGATGGGCGTCCTGCTGCTCGACTATATTTGCAAGACCCGTGCCGCCCGCGGCGAGGACCTCACTAAGAAGGTCGCGGTTACTACCATTGTTTCTTCCGCCATGGTCGATGCTCTGGCCGAGGAATATGGCTTTGAGCTCCGTCGCTGCCTGACGGGCTTCAAGTACATCGGTGACATCATTACCTCGCTTTCCGATGCCGGTGAAGTCGATCGCTTTATCTTCGGTTTTGAGGAGAGCTACGGTTATCTGGCTGGTGATCACGTGCGCGACAAGGACGCCGTGAGCACTTCGCTGCTGATTTGCCAGATGGCGCAGTATTACAAGCTGCAGGGTAAGAACCTCGCCGACGCGATGCACGAGCTGTACGAGAAGTATGGCTACTACCACAATAAGACGATTTCGCTGAGCTATCCGGGTGCTGAGGGTGCGGCAAAGATGGCCGGCATCATGGCCGGTCTGCGCGAGAACCCGCCCGCGGAGCTCGCCGGTTCCAAGATTGAAGCCGTCGTGGACTACAACACCTGCGTGAACGGCCTGCCGAAGGCTAATGTCATTGAGTTCGATCTCGAGGGTGGCAACAAGGGTATCGTCCGTCCTTCCGGCACCGAGCCCAAGATCAAGCTGTATATCTTTGCCAAGGGCGCGGATGCCGCCGAAGCTGATGCAGCACTTGACGCGATTGAAGAGTCCGGTCGCAAGCTGCTGGCATAAGGTATTTAAGAGTCTATTACTGTAGATAGGCGAAAGAGGGGATCTCGGAAACGAGGTCCCCTCTTATATTTACCCAGCCAGCCGAGAGTCCTTATATGTGTAGGAAATGTGTACGCCCAGATTCCCGTCCCCGGCGCCCCTCCGGTCTGGCAATATATCTCCTTGCCGCGCG
>NZ_QSBB01000064.1:0-2536 GCF_003465595.1 Collinsella sp. AF05-9 | reverse complement strand
GCTTGGTTTTGGAAGTTCGCGAAGCCCACTTCTCAAAACCAAGCACCCCGCCCCGGGTCTCGTCTGTGTATTTCCCGCTGAGTGAGCTATAGATGCCATGCACCGATGCGCTAAAGCGGCGACTTGAAATTGGTGCTATATTTAACTCGAGTTGTTAAGTGTTAGTACGGGAGTCTGATATGGGGCTGTTCAAGAAGAAAAACCCGCAGGATGCCTTTGATCCCGATGTGTTTACCATCACGGACACGATTTTGGACCCGCCGCGCTTTACGTTTTTGCCGGCTATCTACCAGGATGCCACGCGTCGCAAGTGGGCCGTGCATCAGCGCGGCGCGACCCCGAGGATTTTTGACTACGCGGATGTGCTGCAATGCGAGATTGTCGAGACCGGAAATCCCGAGGATGTGCCGCAGCTCAGCAATCGAGAGCTCGCTCAGCAGATTTTGATTAACCCAGCTCAGGCTACCAAAAACAATGCCGCCAAGCGTAACATGTGCCTTGGTATGGGTGTCGTCGTTGCCGTGCAAACCGGCGAGGATGAGATTTCGAAGCTTGAGATTCCTGTGACTGCGGGCGAAGTCAAGCGAGACTGCGGCCTATATCGGTCGTATCGGAACGTTGCGGAACAGATCAAAGAAGCCTTCGACGCCATGGGGCGTTCGGAGCAATGATGCCCGCAGCATCAAGCGGTCGAGGAGCCTTACCCATGTCGAGTGAACCATATGCGATTCCGCCCAAAGATCGCGCCTTTGAGGGCATTCTTTGGTATATCAAACATTATGACCTGCAGGGTGGCGACCGGCTGCCCGCCGAGCGCGTGCTCTGTGAAGAGCTGGGCGTGTCCCGCACGGCGTTGCGCGCTGCGATCACGCGTCTCATTTCGTGCGGAACCTTGGAAAGCCGCCGCGGTTCGGGCACCTATGTGTGCCCGCCCAAGCCGCTGAACATCTTTCAGGAAACGTGGAACTATACGCAGGCGGTGGAGAGGGTCGGCTCAAAGTCAACCGCACGCCTGGTATGCTCCAAGGTCGTGTACGCCGATATCGACCTGGCCCAAAAGGCCCAAATCGAGCTGGGCATGCCGCTCTTCTGCATTCGGCGCGTGCGCGTGGTCAATGGTTCCCCGGCGTCGATCGAGACGGCATACGTCAATCTGTCTTTGTGTCCCTCGCTTCCCGATCACGATTTCGAGCAGGAGAGCCTCTACGACGTTTTGCTCAAAGAGGGGAATGTCCGCGTGTCGCACGGCAAGGAGCATATTTCCATCAGCCGTCTGAACGCCGACGAGGCCAAGTTGCTGGATGCCCAGGAGGGCGCCCCGGTGTTTTATAAGGCTTCGCACGAGCGCGATGAGAACGATGGCTTTGTCGAGTATTGCAAGTCCGTGACCCTGCCGACCAAGTATCGATTTGCCGATAACGGTGAGGCAGACGGCGTTGCGACGAAGGTGGGTGTCGAATGGCTGAGGCAGTAGAAGACTTGCCGGTTTACAAGCAAATTCGCCGCTGCATTGCGGAGCGAATCGAGCGCGGTGACTATCCGACGGGCTCGATGATTCCGTCCGAAAATGAGCTGGCCGAGGAGTTTGGCACGACGCGCCTGACCATCCGCAGCGCCATGGATGAGCTGGTCAAAAGTGGCCAGATTCGTCGCGTGCAGGGCAAGGGCGCCTTTGTGGGGCACAAGTGGTTTGACGAGCACGCTCGCAAGGGCGGCTTCCGTCAGTCGGTTTTAGCTTCGGGCGCGACGCCGTCGGTGCGCATCCTGGCGCGCTCTAAACGCTATGCCGGCCCGTATTATGCCGACTTGTTTGGTATCGGCGAGGACGATCTGCTCTACTCGGTGCGCCGTCTTAACTGCATTGATGGTGAACCCGTGTCGATCGAGATGACGCTGATCCCGTGTCTGCTGTTCCCTGGCATCGAAGACGTGGACATATCGGTTTTCAGCCTGTATGAGACCTATGACATGTTGGGCCGAAAGCCAGATAAATCGATTGAGAAGCTCGATATTGAGGCGCTGGGCGCACGCGATGCGAGTTTGCTCGATCTTGAGCCGGGCGACCTGGCCCTCGTGCTGGAATGCCTGACCTATGACTCGAGTGGACAGGTTATCGAGTGTGCCAAGTCTTTTACCCGCGGCGATGCCGGCGGATATACCTACAACTATTAGTGTTCAGAGCGTCCTTGTGTACGGCAGGGCGCTCGTCTTTTATGGCCATATGTCGCTTGACCGATGGGCGGCAAAAACTGACCGTCTACCGAGAGAGGAGGATAAAATCGAAAAATCGGTATTAAAAACGGCTAACCTGTAATCGTTCACTGGTATTAAGAACCTTTGAATTGTTGAGCTTGGGGCCAAGATGACCACAAGGTTAGGCGGTGCGGCGGGACGGCAAGCCCGTCCGGGCCGTGTGACAATTCAAACTGCTCGTGAAAGGAGCGGGAATGAAGGAGACCGAGAAGATCGAGATCATGCACTTCGACCAGGAGGGCTACCTCGAGGACGGCAGGAACGTCTACGAGGCGGGCAAGAA
>NZ_QSBB01000063.1:0-2578 GCF_003465595.1 Collinsella sp. AF05-9 | reverse complement strand
ACCTACGTTCCTCAAAGAATTGTTAGATTAAAAGTAACAGACCGGATGAAGATACGTGCGACGGGGGCGAGGCGAATGGCTGAGCGGCATCGATACGCGGGTTCAACGGTATTATATTGACCACATAGATTATTAACTTGCATTTCTAACAGTTAAGGAGACGGGTGCTTTCCAGCACACTCCTTCGATGATGCCTTCCGCTAGTTGCTATGCCGGTTTCAGCCAACAAAGAATGTGCCCGGGCGCTCAGGTTCACCGTTAGCGTTGGCAACATATGAGATGGGCCAGACCCTTGCCGCGCGCCGATTGCGCGAGAGGTGTCGGGCTCCATGTTTATTCCACCTGCTTGTTATCAACCAGCTTCGTTCGACGTCAGACATTCAAGATGTCAGACGTCGAACCTGCGCCAAAGACGCAGCTGGGGCTACTAGCTGCCTACAATCGCTCGCGAAGCTCGCCTGCTCGTGTGTGAATGTCTGACAGCTCCGTCAGACATTGTCGGACATTTGATTGTTCGACAAATGCGCACGTGGTCGCGTTCGCAAAGATTACTGAACGGTCGATGGGTGCGTTGAGACCTGAGCAAACAGCGGATGCCAGAAAAATGGCCTCACAGAATCGCACCCATGGTTGATAAAATTGACCGCCCGGGCGCAAATACCCGGGCGGTCAATTCATCCCCTCGTTCGCGATCCTGTTGGGTTTTGGGGCTTTGACATGTTGTTGCCGGATGGATCAGCCGTACAGCTTGATCTCCCGGGGTTCCATGTGGTCGTCCCCCAATAAGACGCCCCTGATGTAGTCCTGCGGCAGGAACTCGACGGGGAGAGTTGTCGCCAGGAAGTCGTCGAACCACGCCCGCGGTGTCGGGTCTGGCGCATACATGACCTTGGTCGCGCCGTCGGGCAGGGTGATGGTGGGTCGCACCGCGCCATTGCGTCGATACGCCCTCGACCATTCCTCATCGGTATCGCCATACCCTTTGCGATCCGCGGTCGTCCTCCACACGCCCCCCAGTTCATCGAATGACCGCGGATGCTCTCTGAGATCGATCCAATGCAGCTGTGATCTCGTGCGCCTCGCCGCGTTGTACGCCGGCTTCCACTCGTCGGGCAAATATACTCTTTCGAAAATCTCGCGCGACATCTCGCGGAACTTAACTTCATCCGCCCGCGGCCTGTTCGGATACCGACAAACCCGGAAATGCTCCAACGGAGCGCCGAACGAGCGTAACAATATAAAGCCGTGCAACACGAGCTGGACGACCAGAACATCCCAAACAAAGGCCTGTCGGTCCCACCTTCAAGCCCAATAGCAAAATGTGCATCAGCTGATTTGCAGCGATACAAGTCTCAGCCGTCACCATCACACCGCAGCGCGCCTAGTCCCACTCATCCTACTGCAAATGTCCCAGAACGAGAAAACGACCAACTTAACATGCCAACCTTTATATCCACACGCGCGTAATTCAACTCATAAGGACCGGCTATCCCTTACCTGTGACACAATCTCAAACGCACAGAACAGAATCATCAGTCCAATCATCGCATAAGAGGCAGCCGAACCTTCAAGCACTATTCCACAAAGAACAATCTCCGCGCCGCCAATAAGAACTGTTATCAGGCGCTCTGCCTTTTTGCTCTCGCCGCTCGCATAAAAAGGCGGCAAAGCGCACAAGATCACATATAGCCCGGGAAGGGAATACAGGATCGATAGTCCAAGTCCCCCATCAACCGCAATGCTTTGCGTAAGAATCAACTGAACCCAAACGGCAATTATCACTGAGCAGGTTGTCGATAAAAGAAGGCTAGAAATATAGCACGCAACAAAGTCCCGTCGCATTCGAGCAGAGAAATCCGCGAACTCTCTTCGCCGCGTGGAAACAATAAGGTACACAGAAATTGCAATAGAACCAATCAGAGAAAACAGCGGAACAACCAGCAATTCAAGCTTATTACCCCATCGATCAACCACACCCCCACTCCAATGAGCGGGAATTGTATCAGGGAGGGCTGACCAAGCCGCCCATAGAATCAGAAATGGAAGAATAGAGAGGATGAAAGATGATAACACTGCAGTAGTTTTTTTGAGGCTCTCATCGATTCCGTATCTCCTTGCGCGCTCACATTCCACTCCGCCTTAAATCAAGTTTAAATAAAAACTTGAATGCAAATTTGGGTTGATTTCCGATCTCAGCCGAACACATTGAGCAAATAGGCCGTTCCCGCACCTAGCCGAACGCCCCCGCGGCCCCTCCCGGGGCCCGGGGGCGCCGTTTTCCCAGTTGAAGGAACGGTGGAGAAGTGTTTCGATGGGTCCGGTGGCCATGCTCCGCCCGCCGCCCGGCACCTTTTCCCAGACTCAGCCGAACGGTCGGTTCCGTCTATTCCGTTTTCCCTTAGGCTAGGACAGCGGGGCATCGCCCCTTTCCTCGCGCGGCCGCGCGATGAGCCCCGGCATCAGGTCGAGCTCGTCGATGGGCACGTCCTCGATGCCGTACGCCTCCAGCAGCGCCGCCGCGTCGTCGCCGAGCATCGCCCGGAAGGCGCGGGCGGGCGTCGCGAAGCCGAGCGCGCCG
>NZ_QSBB01000062.1:0-2620 GCF_003465595.1 Collinsella sp. AF05-9 | reverse complement strand
CATGGAAAACCTCCCATTTCCCGATGTCCAAGAAATGGGAGGCAGTTCACAGGTACCTTTGTGGTGGTTTTGCTTGGGCGGATGACTCGGGTTACAATACGCCTGACATATCGTCCCCTTCTCCGGATGGGGACAGCGTAAGCGCTCTTGTGGCGGCACCGTAGGACTTAGAAGGTGGCTGCCGTGAGGGCGCTTTTTGTTTAGGTGCCCTCGCTTGGGCGCGCACAATGAAGGGAGAGCGTATGAAGGGCTTTGTTGCCGAGGATTCATTTTGGGAGCTGTTTCCGCAGGCGGTGGTCGGCGTCGTGGTTGTAAAGGGCATGAAGCCCGCGGCTCAGATCCCCCAGGAGGACGTGGATGCGATCGCCGCGTTGCTCGACCGCGCCAATATCGATGCGGAGCGTCATCTGACCAGCGATACTATCAGCGAGAACGCACCGGTCAAGGCATGGCGCGAGGCTTATCGGCTGTTCAAGACCAAAAAGGGCGCGCGTTGCTCAATTGAGAACCTGCTCAAGCGCGTGCTCAAGGGCAAACCGGTGGGCCACATTACGCCCGGGGTGGACATCTACAACACGGTGTCGCTGACCTACGCGCTGCCCGTTGGCGGCGAGGACCTGCATGCGATTGAGGGGGATCTTCGCTTGAAGGTGACTGACGGCGGCGATGCGTTCCTGCCACTTGGCGAGGAAACGGATGACCCGACGCTGCCCGGCGAGCTCGCCTATATCGACGATGCAGGCGCCGTGTGCCGCTGCTGGAACTGGCGCGACGGCGTTCGAACGGCGCTGTCCGATGATTCGGCCGATGCGTTCCTGGCGATTGAGTGCGTGGAGCCCGAGCGGATGGGGGATTGCCAGGCCGCGATCGATCGCTTAGCCGAGCTGCTCGAGCGCTATCTGGGAGCGACGGTTGTCGTTAAGACGCTTGTGACTCGTGACAATCCCTGCGTGGAGCTGTAGCGGCGCCTGCGGATCATGTTCGCCGGTCAAAACCACTACAAAGGTGCCTGTCCCCTTTGTGGTGGTTTTTATGTTGATGGGTTAACAAATGGGATATTTGGGTATGGGTGTTGCCTCGTGCGGCTAAGATGTTTACCCGTTAGCATCATGTAAGCGAAAGGCGGTCGTCTCCCATGCAGCAGAACGACGAGACACGTTTCGAGGACTTTGTCGGACTGATCAGCGGGCTCTACAAGGAGATCCAGCGCATTAAGACATCCGAGGGCGCAAGGCTGGGCCTCAAGGGCTCCGACGTTATGTGCCTGTACTATCTTGAGCGCAGCAAGGACGGCCTGACTGGCGCTGACCTGGCTCGCATGGCAGGCGTGACCCGTGCTGCCGTCTCGCGCACGCTCGCGCATCTGGAGGAGGGCGGCTACGTCGAGGTCGACGACTCGGGTGATGCGGCCGTTAAGTATCGTGCCCCGGTGCGCCTGACCGTTCTGGGCGGCGAGAGCATGAGCGAGGCGGACCGCATCATTCGCGAGGTGCTCGACACCACCGGTAAGGCTATGGGTGTGGAGCAGCGCGAGCAGATGTATGCGTCGCTGCGTACGATTCTCAACACCCTGCGTGAGATCTAAGGCCGCCAAGGCATTTGCTTCCCATTAAAAACTGCATAGTCCCGTTTGAGCGCGTATGCCGTGCCGGGGCATTGCTGTCAAAATTCCCCGCGCGGGACCTGCGCAAGAAAGGATTCGTTATGTCCGTCCGCATTATTACCGATTCCGCAAGCGATATGTCGCCGGCGGAGCACCCCGCTCTGCGTGTTCTGCCGCTGTCCGTCACCTTTGGCACCGATGTGTATATGGATGGCGTCGACATCGATCACCAGCGCTTTTACGAGATGCTTGTGGAGCGCGATGAGCTGCCCAAGACCGGTCAGGTCAACCCGTACGCCTTTTCGCAGGCGATTGCCGAAGCGCGTGAGGCCGGCGATGAGGCCGTGATTATTACCGTGGGCGCCAAGCTCTCGGGCACCAACCAGAGTGCTCGTACGGCACTTGCCGAGGCGCCGGGCGGCGACATGTTCGTCGTGGACAGCAATAACGTGACCTTGGGCGAGCGCGTGCTGGTCGAGTATGCGCTACGCCTGGTGGACGAGGGCCAGGGCGCGGCTCAGGTTGCGGCGGCTGTCGAGGCCGTGCGCGACCGCGTGGTCGTCATCGGCCTGCTCGAGACGCTGGAGTACCTGGTGCGCGGCGGTCGCCTGTCTGCTGCGGCCGGTGCCGTGGGTACGCTGCTCAACGTAAAGCCCGTGGTGGCTGCCGAGGACGGTCTGATCGTGCAGCTGGGCAAGGCGCGCGGTTCCAAGAACGGACGTAACCTGCTCAACCAGAAGGTCGAAAAGGCGGGCGGCATCGACTTTTCCATGCCGCTGGCGCTCGGCTATACGGGCCTTTCGGATGCGGTGCTCAAGAAGTATATCGAGGACAGCGCGGCACTGTGGGCTGGCCACACCGAGGGCGAACTGCCCGTTCACACCATCGGCGCCACCATCGGCACCCATGTAGGCCCCGGCGCCGTAGCCGTAGCCTTCTTCCAGCCCGTTAACTAGCCCACCTGCCAAAACCACCACAAAGGGGACAGTGAACTGCGCCCCGAAACTTGGACTGAAT
>NZ_QSBB01000061.1:0-3955 GCF_003465595.1 Collinsella sp. AF05-9 | reverse complement strand
GGGCGGAGGCGGGGCATGCCCCGCCTCTTACACCACATCTCTGCGCGCTACCATGTCCACCTACATTTTTCGACTTATTCGGCCACCGATGTGCCAGATTGGCTGCAGCAATGCTCAATATAACTTTAGATAAAACTGATTCTGCAGGAACTCCCGTAGAGGAAGAACTGATTCTCGCGGTATTCAACACGATAAAGTACAAATATGAACAGTTCTAATGCTTCTCAAGGTGGCTTTCTTAGCATGCTGGCCGAACATCTCGAAATATGTTGGCGAGCATTGCGTCGATGTCTCCCAACCCGCAGAAAATCGCAGAGGCGGCAAGCAGTCATCGAAATTAACGTAAATTGTATTGACATATGAACATGCGCTCATATAATCGGAAGTAAGTTATATGAGCGCATGTTCATATGAAAGGATGTTGCAATGAGCAGCCACGCTGATGAAACAAAGACTGGCATCGAGGCCACCGAGCCGATCGTCCCCACCACCTGCTCGCCCGAGGACCTTCCCGACGAGGAGCTGTTGTACGACCTGGCCGACCTGTTCAAGGTCTTCAGCGACACCACACGCATCAAGATCCTCTATGCCCTCATGGGCCGCGAGCTCTGCGTGGCTGACATCGCCGAAGCGACCGCAACCTCGCAGTCGGCAGTATCGCACCAGCTGCGCACGCTTAAGCAGTCGCACCTGGTCAAGTTCCGCCGCGACGGCCGCAACATTCTCTACTCGCTCGCCGACGATCACGTCTACACCATGCTTAACCAGGGCATGAGCCATATCTGCGAATAGCAATCAACCACGGTATCAGCGCGGCCGGCACCCAGACCGCTAACACAGGGAAAGGAACCCACCATGAAAAAGCAGTTCAAGCTCGACGAGATCGATTGCGCCAACTGCGCGCGCGAGCTTCAGGACGAACTTGCCAAGCTCGAGGGCGTCAAGTCCGTTTCGGTCAACTTTATGACCCAGAAGCTGACGCTCGAGGCCGACGACGCCAAGTTCGACGAGGTCCTGGACCGCGTCGTTGAGTTCACCGCCGACGCCGAGCCGGACTGCGAGATCATTCTCTAACCCGCGCATACGTTGACCTGCGAGGCCGCGCTTGCCGCGGCCTTTGCTCGCGAAATTATATGAGCGAGTGTTCATAAACTCAAATGAGAGGTTTGAATCATGACAGCCGCCGATCCCAAAAAGAAAAAGAAGAAGCGCAAGAAGAAAGAGTCCCTTGAGCATAAGCGCAACCGCATCCTGGTAGCACTGGGCATTTTTGCCGTTGTTTATGCCCTCGACGAGCTCGGCGCCCTCACTATCGCATTTGGGGAGCCCGGCAACATCTACGCCAGCTTTGTGCTGTTCCTCGTGCCGTTTTTGATTGCCGGCTACGACGTACTGCAAAAGGCATTCAATAACATCCGCCGCGGCAAGGCCTTCGACGAGAGCTTCCTCATGGCCGTCGCGACCATCGGCGCGTTTGCCATGGTGCTCTTCCCCGACACCGACCCGCACATGGCCGAAGGCGCCGCTGTCATGCTGTTCTACCAGGTCGGCGAGCTGTTCCAGGCATACGCCGTGGGCAAGAGCCGCAAGTCGATCAGTGCCATGATGGACATCGCGCCCGACTACGCTAACGTCGAGCAGACCGACGGCACGCTCGAGCAGGTCTTTCCCGATGACATCGCCGTCGGCACCGTGATCGTCGTCAAGCCCGGCGAGCGCGTGCCTATCGACGGCATCATCGTCGAGGGCGAAACCCAGCTCGACACCGCCGCGCTCACGGGCGAGTCGGTCCCCCGCCCCGCCAAGTCCGGCGACGATATCATCAGCGGCTGCATCAACATGACGGGCCTCATCCGCGTGCGTACCACCAAGCCGTTTGGCGAGTCCACCGTCGCGCGCGTCCTGGAGCTCGTAGAGAATGCCAGCGAAAAGAAGGCGCGCACCGAAAACTTCATCACGCGCTTTGCCCGCGTCTACACCCCCGCCGTCACCGGCGCTGCCGCGGTGCTCGCGCTTGGCGGCGGCCTGGTGACTGGCGCTTGGTCCGATTGGATCCTGCGCGGCCTGACCTTCCTGGTCGTCAGTTGCCCGTGCGCGCTCGTGATCAGCGTGCCGCTGAGCTTCTTTGGCGGCATTGGCGGCGCGTCCAAGCTGGGCGTTCTCATCAAGGGTTCTAACTACCTCGAGGCGCTCGCCGACGTGGACACCGTCGTCTTCGACAAAACCGGCACGCTCACCAATGGCACATTCTCGGTGGTCGCGGTGCACCCCGAGGCTGGCTATACCGAGCAATCGTTGCTTGAAGTCGCAGCCCTCGCCGAGTCATTCTCCGACCACCCCATCGCGCAGTCGGTACGCGCCGCCTACCTGGGCGAGGTCGACCCCAAGCGCGTGAGCGACTCCGCCAACGACGCGGGCCATGGCGTGACAGCGACCATCGATGGCAAGCACGTCGTCGTCGGCAACGCCAAGATGCTCGCCGCAGCCGGCGTTGAAGCGCCGGACTGTGAGGTCGTCGGTACCATCCTCCACGTGCTCGCGGACGGTGCGTATGCCGGCCACATCGTGATTGCAGACACCGTCAAGGCCGATGCCGAGCAAACGATTCGCGACCTGCATGCCGCCGGTATCAACCGCACCGTCATGCTCACGGGCGACCGCGAGGAGGTTGCAGCGTCTGTGGCCAAGCAACTCGGTCTCGACGAGTTCCACGCGCAGCTCCTGCCGGGCGACAAGGTCGAGCGCGTTGAGGCGCTACTCGCGGCCGAAAGTGGCAAGGGCAAGCTCGCCTTTGTCGGCGACGGTATCAACGACGCTCCTGTGCTTACGCGCGCCGATGTGGGCATTGCCATGGGCGCCATGGGCTCCGACGCCGCGATCGAGGCCGCCGACGTGGTGCTGATGGACGACAAGCCGTCCAACATTTCCCGCGCGATCCGCGTGGCGCGCAAGACCATGTCGATTGTTTGGCAGAACATAATCTTTGCGCTGGGCATTAAGCTGCTGATCCTTGTGCTGGCAGCGCTGGGTATCGCCAATATGTGGCTTGCCGTCTTTGGCGACGTAGGCGTGGCGATCATCGCTATCCTGAACGCCATGCGCGCGATGGGTGTCAAGAACCTGTAGCGCCTGTGGTCCCTCCGGCCGGGACCGGGCTTGGTTTTGAAAACGTCCTCGACCAATGAAGCGCCCCCGTTCTGCTCCTTCGGAGCTACGAACGGGGGCGCTTCTGGTCTGCGGAGTGTTTTCAAAAACCAAGCCCGGTCCCGGCCTGCGGTAACGTTGCTGGCGGTTCTTGGGCATCGCTTGGTGGCGGGGTTCCTTGTCTGAGTTGGACTTGGTTGGCGGGGCTACTGGTCCCGGTCGCTGTCCCGTCCCAGCATCGCCCTCAGCTTCTCAAAGCTTTCCTCGCTCAGGCAGTGCTCCATGTGGCAGCCCTCTTGCGACGCAACCTCAGCCGAAACACCCGCATCCTCCAGCAGCCCCACGAAAAAGCAGTGACGCTCCCACATTTGGCGAGCGACCTCCAGACCACGCTCCGTCAGATGAACGTCGCGCTTGCCCATTTCGACATAGCCGTTGCTTTCCAACGTCGCCATGGCCTTGGAAACGCTCGCCTTGGTTACGCCGAGGTACTCCGCAACGTCGATCGAGCGCACGATGCCCTGACGTTCCGATAGAACGTAGATCGATTCGAGATAGTCTTCTCCGGATTCACGCAGGGCCATGGGCCGCCTTTCGCGATGGCTTCTAGTTAGCCTTTGGATACTTTTGCTTGATTTACTTTACCGCAAAAGTTGCCCATGTCTTACTACTTTGCCTAAAAGTTAGCCGTGTTTCACAAAACATGCGGGACGAAAACAAAATGGGGACGCCCCGCAAGGAGTGTCCCCAGCTGCCGGCAGAGACGATATGAGCAGGACATAAAAACATTGAGAGCCCCTGCTGCATGAAA
>NZ_QSBB01000060.1:0-4226 GCF_003465595.1 Collinsella sp. AF05-9 | reverse complement strand
TTCTTGCCCGCCTCGTAGACGTTCCTGCCGTCCTCGAGGTAGCCCTCCTGGTCAAAGTGCATGATCTCGATCTTCTCGGTCTCCTTCATGTGTGTCCTCCCATCACATGTGCGCGATTCTATACATCGCGCTTCTTGCTGATACCAATTATAGCCATACGATTGCTCATTATTTAATACCAATCTAAACTCACGGAGATTTACGGCGAACGGTCGGTTTCCTCGCCCGAGTGGTATTACAACGCCATTAGTTGTCTAATTCGAGCAGCACTGCAACGAACACTCCGCAACTCGCCACCTAAAACTACGTTGCGCCAAACCCGCCCTAGTGTTTCCGGCGCAACCGCGCAGTTCGGTTATTCGGCTTCCATCTCTGCTATCACACGACGATACATATCGATAACCTGAGTTGTCGCCTTAGACGGATCCTGATAGTAGCGGCCGTCACACGTCTCGGCCGAGGCATAGCCCGTATAGCCGTGGCGCATGAGCGCCTCGAGGTCGGCACGCATATCGCGCTCGCCGTCGCCCCAGGCAAGATGCGTCGTGCCGCCGCCGACATCCACAAAGTGGGTGTGGACGATCTTGTCGCCCAAGACCTCAAAGTAGCCGTCGATTGTGTCGCCGGCAACTTCCATGGCGCCAAAGTCGATACAAGCCTTCAGGTTGGGACGATCGACCGCCTCGAGGATGCGCGCGACGTCCTGCGCGGTGTTGACCAGCACGGACTCCGACGGCTGTAGCGCCTCGAGCGCAACGCGAATGCCGCGCGTATCGGCATAGTCGCATACCGAACGCAGCATGGCAACGCTGCGGGCCCAGGCGTCCTCAGCCGGCTCGTCCAGATAGGCCCAACCACTCGTCACCAGAATCTGCGGCGCACCCAGCTCAACGGCAACGTCAATGACATTCTTAAAGTACGAGAGTATGCGCTTTTGGCCCGCCTCACCACGCACCGCGACATTCCACGGCTTGGGGTTGTTCTGCTCGGGGCACACGCACACGATCTTGATGCCGTACTGGGCGGCAAGATCGCGAATCTTATCCACCGAATCGTGCTCGTGGCAATCCACATACAGGTGCATCGAGCCAGTCCACAGCTCGATATTGCGATAACCCGCCTCGCCTGCAGCCTTAAAGAACGTCTCGATGCTGTAGTAACGATGGTTGATGTTCATGAGCGAAAGCTCGGGTACGGCCATAGTCCTCCCCTTTCGTACGGGCTTTTAAAAAACAGGGGGCTGCCGCACATGCGACAAGCCCCCAAAGATCGACGCAACCGTTAGACGCGATGGAAGCGCGATTTAAACATATTAGGCAAGCACGCCAAAGAAGGCACCGATGATGCCGATGACCATGGTGCAGAGAATCAGGACCATCGGGTTGATCTTCTTGGAGAGCAGCCAGTAGTAAATCCAGAAGGCGGCCATGCCGAGCATGCCGGGCATGATGCCGTCCAGGATGTCCTGGAGGGTCTGGGCGGAGTCGCCCTGACCGATGGCGACGGGCAGCGAAGCCCAGAACATGTCCTTGCTCATGGCGCCGACCACCATGACGCCGACGATGCCGACGCAGGCCATGATCTTTTGCATCAGACCGGTCTTCTGAGCCTCGTTGAGGAAGCCAATGCCCAGTTCATAACCCTTGATAGCGCCAAAGATACGAATCAGGAACGCCGGGATGTTATAGATGAGCAGGAAGGCGATGGGGCCAAAGGCGTTGCCGGCCTGGCACAGGCTGATGCCCACGGCAGCGGCAACAACGCGCAGGGTGGACAGGAAGAAGGAGTCACCCAGACCGGAAAGCGGGCCCATGAGGGCGGCCTTGATGTCGTTGACGCTCTCGGGCTCAACCTCGCCGCGAGCGACCTTCTCTTCCATGGCCATCGCGATGCCGCCCACGAAGGGAGCGAGCTGCGGGGTGATGTTGAAGAATGCGCTGTGACGGTGCAGGGCCTCGGCGTAATCGTCGGGACGGCCGGCATAGATCTTCTTGAGCATGTTGGCGACCATCAGGCAGAAGGCAATGTTCATCTGCTTGTAGTAGGTCCAGGAGAACTCCATGCCCAGAGCGCCGGTACTCAGAGAGCTCTTAATGAGGTCGGAGCGAGTAATCTGGTTCTCGGAATTAGAAGTCATCGTCCTCATCCCCTTCCACAGAAAGCTGGGGCTGGGCGCCACCAAGGCCCAGCAGGTCGAACTTGTTGATGCCGATGATGATTGCGATCAGAGCGACACCGAGGACGGGCACGTTGGCATAGGAGCACATCAGGAAGCCCAGGAAGTAGAACGGCACGAGCTGCTTGGTAAGCACCAGACGACCGAGCATTGCGAAGCCCATGGCAGGCAGGATGTTGGCTGCGACGCCAAAGCCATCAAGGACAAACGTCGGGATGAAGTCGAGCAGACCCTGAACGGCGTCAGCGCCAAGATAGAAGGAGACGGAGCACAGGAAGAAGGCCAGGGCGACAATCACAAGACCGATAACCCAGTGCATAGCGTAGATACCCTTGAGGTTACCCTTGCTGGCAAAGACGTCGGCGCGGTCGACCAGAAGGGGCATACCGGCGTTGATGACGTTCTTGATGGCCAGGCACAGGGTGGCGATGGGCATCGCGAGCGCGATAGCGGCCTCAGTGCTCTGGCCCAGCTGAATAGCGAAGGCGCAGGCGAGCACGCCGCCAATCGTCTCATCAGGTGGCACGTAAGCGCCGATGGCAATAGAACCCATGAAGAGCAGCTCGAGGCTCGCGCCGATGGCGAGGCCGGACTGCAGGTCCCCGAGGACTATGCCGACGAGCGGGCACAGAACGATCGGGCGGAACGCATAGAGCGTACCGAGCTGATAATCGAGCTTACCGAAAGCAGCGATAAGTCCGATGAGGATCGCTTGAACAAGCATTGTTCCTCCTTTTGATCCCTCTTGGATCCGGTCGGCGATTCCCGACTTGTCAGCGCGCCCTTTTCCATGCCGACAATCGCCTAGGCAGATCCAGCTTGTACCGGCGTGCTGTTAACACCTAAACCGGTACAAATGATTTCATACCAATTATATAGTCATGCAGAAACTATTTAATACCAATCGCTCAACGGGCAAGTACTTCCGGTGAACGGTAGGTGGACTACCGGGTAAAGCGTTTATCCGCTACTCCACGGATAGGGCAGCACCATGCGTGCCGCCCCGTGGTCCCAAGTTACAGGACACTCATAGCGTCGACCTTGGGGTCATCGGCCAGAGCGCGAATCTCGACCTCGACACCACGACCGACGAGCTCGCGGATTTCCTCTTCCTCGGCGGCGGTCACAAAGACCTGACGCGAAACCTGGCGGGCGTCGGGACGCTGTTCGTCCTTGGACTTGGTGTTGCCCAGGTTAATCGAGGTAATCTGCGGGCAGCCGTCGGCAAGCTGCTTGGCCTCGGCGATGCTGGCGACGCAGATGATCATCTTGTACTTATCAGTGACACCAGAGTTAATTGCCTCGATGGCGTGTTCCATGTCCTTGATGACGAGCTTGGCGTTGGCCGGCTTGCCCATCTTGAGCGTGGTCTTCCAAACGGGATCGTTGGCAACCTTGTCGCCGACGCAGAAGATGCAGTCGGAGCCCAGGCCCTGGACCCAAGAGACGGCCACCTGGCCATGAAGCAGACGATGGTCGACGCGAAGCAGTTGAATCATGATTGACCCCCAAAGGTCTCATGCCGGAAACCCGGCCCCATTAATAGCAGGCGGAGACTAGAACTCTTCCTCGTCATCCGCATCGGTCAGCAGATCGTTGACAAACTTGACGCGCGTGTCGTCAGCCGCGATTATCTCGCGGATAACCTGATCGGCGGGAGCCTCCTGATCCGAGAACAGTAGCTGGATCAGCAGCGGCAGGTTCATGTTGGCGACAAGGTAGGTGTTGGGACGCGTCTGAACGATCTTGGTGAACTCGTTGTTGACGCTACCGCCAAACAGGTCGGTGCACACAATCACGTCATCGGCAGGGTCGATGGTCGCCAGCAGCTTTGCGGCCTCCTCGGCGACGTCGGTGCGACCGTCGACAAACATCGATAGATCGTGAACGTTATCGCGCGCGCCCGAGAGCAGCTCGGTGCTCTCTTTAATGCCGGTCGCAAAATGCGCGTGGCTGGCGAAGATGTATTGCCTCATTACAGTTTCCCCCAAATGGAATTAGTAGTCGAACTGGTGGTAGTAGCGGCGGTACTTGAGGTTGTGCTTGGTGA